>JAFOTA010000047.1 GCA_017421145.1 Treponema sp. | reverse complement strand
TGATAATAGAAATCTGATTCTCTCTCAAAAATTCCATAAGCTAAATCCTGCGACGAAACTGATTTTTTTGAATCAGTCCACAAAATTAAAGAACCACCGATTATACTAACCAGTGGCTCCTTAAATGCGAACACATCCCAATATCATGCCGAAATGTCGAACACAGCACCCGGTTCAGGCATTAATCCCGCCAGACCATAAGTTGCAGGCCCCGAAGCGGCAAAAGAAGTTTTAATCTGCTTTTGACATGTGAAAATCATGCTGTCAATACTGAACTCATCAGCGGATTCCAATTCTTTCTGTTCCGGCACGTCTTTTTTCATAGAAACCAATTTGTCAATCAAAGTGTTCAATAAACGGATTCTACTTACAGAAACTCCTGCTTCACCTTTTGCGGCCGGAGTACCTTTCACGTGTTCAAACTGAGTGTAAACCGCAACGCTGTTCTTAACAGGAACATGAAGACTACCAGATGCTGATGTAAAAACGGTCTTATAAGTTGATGCATTCAAAGAAATATCTTTTGTGTACATAAAGCACCTCCTTGTATAAAAAACGTTACACGATATGGCAGCAGCACAACTGCCATCCTTCATGAAATTTATCGGCAAAATTCTGCCTTTTATTTATAAGTTTTTTTTTAAGCCGATCCTATTTGTCGTGACGTGAAAGGAAATTCGCAGAGAACACAATCAGCATTACGACATAGATTATTGAAGCAACCGCAAACGCACCCTTTCCGCATGCACCGGCAATCACATAATTCAGCATGTTGTAGACATAGTTTGCAAATTCCAGGAAGAAATATGCAATGACACCGGAAATCGGGACAAGGAAAATCCAGCGGAATTTGAACTGAATGTTGTCACCGCCTTCAATCCTGTAGTTCCATCCGATCGTGGCGCAGAAAATCATCAGGCCGAGCAAAAAGAGCGGATAGAGCGTGCGTCCCAAAAAGTCCTTATAAAAAACTTCGCGTGAAAATCCATAGGAAGCAGATTTGTTTATGAATTGTGAAAGCGTAATCAAATCCATTCCCTCAGGACCGTCACCGGCTTTGTTTACGGCAATAAAATCATCATAAGGCATGGAAAGAACCATAGTCCGTGTTTCAGGCAGACGGCGCGTTACGCTTGACCTCAACGTGTCATACGGATCATCCAGATTGATTCCGGCATCATTTTCAAAAGGATCTGCATACAATTTTGAAGATGACATTCCTTCAGCATCCAAAATCTCCTTGGGAAGATTCGTCTGTGTATATGAATAAACCGGTTTTGCAACTATGCCAGAAGTTGTTCTGTCAACTGCCTGTAACATTATGAAAGGAACGTTTTTCCAGCTTTCGGACATTCCTTTTTGAGAAATGGTTTCTTTATCAAACGAAGAGACAGACTGCGAAATGACTTTTGCAATCGGCGCATACATTGAGCGTATGAACTTTCCGCTTTTTGAGAAAGTGGCCACGGTCAAGCCTTCAAGGTAACGCACGCTTCTTCCGTCATCAACTGAATCCATGATGCCTTTTATATAGTAGACATTTTTTGTTCCTGTAGCACTGTCGCTAAGCGCAAAATAAATGTCCTTGAAATCCTTGAGCTTTTCGATGTTCTCGGTTTCGTCGATGAAGAAATATTCATTTTCAACGGCTTCCTGTGCAAGCGCAAGAAAACGCACGACATCAGGAGAATCTTCATGACCATTTTCGCTCAAATCTTTCAATATATAATATGCCTTCAGATTGTCGCTGGGATTTCCTGCCTGAAGCGCATTGTATGCCTGCATTTTTCTTGTATAAAAATCGTAGCTTTCGTTTGTGTCGAACCCGGAAGGATTTTTCAGCTCGTTCCATGCATTTGCAGCGGCCATCTTTGCATCCTGCATTATGGCATCAACACCGTCGGAGGCTTTTATTGCAAGGGTTGCCCAATAGTGAGCGCCGTACCAATCTTTTTGAGCGGCTGCCTCATTTGATTTTTCAAGCATTTCAACGGCAGTGTGATTCAAATCTTCCGTGTGCAGGGGCATGGCTTCGTTTATGTTGACGGCAGTTTTTCTGCCCGTATCATAAAGCGAGCGGTCATAGGCCAAATCCATTGCATCCTTTGCCTGCTTCAAAAGTGCGGAGGCTTCTTCATCGGTCGGGCAGATTCTATATGCGCGCAATGCACTTGGATATGCATGTTCCGGCGTGCTGGAATTCAAAAGATCTTTTGCGGCGGCTTTTGCAGATGCAAGTTCAGCAGGTCCGTTGACGAGGGTGTTGTATTTTTTTATTACGCCCGGACAAATCACTTCATGAGTCAGTGAAAGAACCAGCGTTATGGCAAGCGCAAGGAGAATCACTCCGCCGAAACGCACGAACATTCCTTCGGAAAACCTTTTTTTGGAACCGACCGTTTCATTTTTCCATGCTATCGAACAGCCGATTGCAAATCCGCTTACAAGGACGGCAGGCAGAAAAAGCACGAACCAATAAAGCCCGCGGATAAATTTGAAATTATTCTCATCTCCCGGATTAAGGGGCGGAAGAACTTGATAGCAAAACGTAACTGCCATACAAATGGCAAAAATCATGAGCGTATAAACTATGAACGTAGGCAGAGTCTTTTTCATGCGAACTCCTTTCCATAAGGCATGTCATTCAATCTGTCTTCCTGACGGCGTTTTCTATGAACGATAAATCCGAGAACAGAGAAAACAACGAACACAAGAACATTCATCAAAACGATAAGAGGATTTTTTATCGGGACATTCGTCATGGCTCCCTCCAAAAAAACTTTCGCCGGATCAAGGAATGAATTTGTATATGCCATTATGTTAAGCACAAGAATTCCCAAAGTTGCGGTACAGACGGAAACGACGTTCACCATCCTCCACTTGGACACAAAGCACAGTCCGGCAACCGATGCAAGGGCCAATCCGATCGAGGCAAAACAAATCCAGCTGAAAAGCCCCGATTCCCATGCCTGACGTGCGATGCTCAGGAACATTTTTACCCATGAAGCGATTATGTCGATAAGTTTCGGCATTCCTATGGATTTGTGGATCAGGCTGTCGGAATAGCCTTTGTTTTCAGGAATAGCCACGTCGCTGAAAGTATATGCGGTCTCGCCTTCTTCATTGATGCAGATTCCGTCCGCAAGATTTTCATTTTCGATGGAAGAATAATAAAAAATCGAGCCTGTCTTTCCAGTGCGGAAATAATCAGTGGTAAGCGGATGCTTTGCTTCCGGCGGCTGATTCGCTTTGGTTGACAGATTTGAAAGAAGCGTAAAATTGAGCGGCACAAGAAAAGCCCACGCTGCAATATAGGCAATCACAAAAACGTTAAAAGGCAGAACCTTGCGTATCGAATAGCGGATAAGGTACATGCACATGACCACGCCGCTGGCTATGACGACCAAGGGTTCGAACATGTTCACGCCGTTCAAAAAATAATTGAGGTTAAAAACTTTAAGCCCGCCTCCGGCTATCATATTTTTGCACAGAGAATAGACGGTATAAATCGCCGCACACGCTGCAGTTCCCAAAATCAGCACAAAAAGATAGAGAAGAATGATTCTGACAGCCGTTTTTATAGAAGCTTCTTGTTTCATTTGCTATTATGACCCCAAAAAATAGGATATCTTTAACAAATATCGGCAGAAAAAAAGTTTTTATAAAGGGCATATCTTTTTAGGCGGCCGTCCGCTGACTTTATGACACGATTTTAGAATTTTCAGCAGGAATTTAATATTTTTCTGCAAAATCCGCGTGATAATTTCTACAAGACAGGAAATTAGACTTCTGTATTACTAGCGATGTCATCTATTTTGGAGGCGGATATGAAAGTTTTAAAACTTGCTGCATTGGCTCTGATGGCCGCACCTTTGTTGACAGGGTGCTCAAAAAACCAGGGCGCAAAAGTTTCCGGCGGATCAGGAGATACCGGGCCGGTTGAGTATACCGAGGCAGATCTTGTTTGGTCCGATGATTTCAATGGAACCAAGCTGGACACTAAGAGCTGGAACTATGAATTCCACGAGCCGGGATGGGTCAACAATGAGCTTCAGTCCTATGACGATTCAGCGGAAAACACTTACGTAAAAGACGGATACCTTGTAATCCAGCCGCTCAAAAAAGTGAACGGAGACGGAACGGTCTCATACACATCAGGACGCGTCAACACACAGGGAAAGCACATCTTCACATACGGAAGATTCGAGGCACGCCTTAAAGTTCCGAAGGGACAGGGCTATCTTCCCGCATTCTGGATGATGCCGGACGATGAAAGCTTCTACGGTCAGTGGCCTAAATGCGGTGAAATCGACATCATGGAAGTGCTCGGTCACCAGACGGACACTCTTTACGGAACGCTCCACTTCGGAGAACCGCACTCACAGGATCAGGGAACATACACTCTTTCAAGCGGAAACTTTGCAGACGAATTCCATGTTTTTGCTCTTGAATGGGATCCGGGTGAAATGCGCCTTTACTGTGACGGAATCAAATACAAGACAATCAACGACTGGTACACAAAAAAGCCGGGATTCGGTGAAGTGACTTATCCAGCTCCGTTCGACCAGCCCTTCTACATGATTTTCAATGTCGCTGTCGGCGGTAACTGGCCGGGATATCCTGATGACACGACAACATTCGACGAGGATGCCCAGATGGTCGTTGATTATGTGAAAGTCTATCAGAAAAAATACTACAACGACAATGTAAAAAAGCCGTCAAAGGCAGTGGTAGTTGATTCAGGCGACGCAAACCTTATTAAAGAAGATGCCGAAAAATGGACGTTCCTTAACGCACAGGGCGGAGACGGAAGCATTGACGTGAAGGACGGAACGCTCAACATTTATTCAGTTTCCGACGGTCCTGTTGAATATGCCGTTCAGGTCGTCCAGGGTCCGGTTCCAATGATAAAGGGCAACATCTACAGATATTCATTTGATGCAAGCGCAGATGAAGAAAGGACGATCATCTCAACAGTAAGCGCACCGGAAAGAGGATGGATTCGTTACTTCCCGGACACAAAGGTTACGGTCAATCCGACCACCCAGCATTTTTCATGGGAATTCACCATGGAAGATGATTCCGATGCCGAAGCACGCCTTGAATACAACCTTGGTTCACAGGGAAGCCTTGCGGCGGTACACATCTCGAACATAGTCCTTGAAAAAATCGGTGAAGTCGATCTTTCAAAAACAGGCATGTCATTCCTCCCCGACGGAAATCTCGTGCACAACGGTCAGTTCCAGGAAGGTGAAGGCCGCCTTGAGTTCTGGGAGATTGAAAACAATGCGGGCGCGGATGTGTCGGTTACAAACGAAAAGGGTGTGAGGGAACTTAAAGTTTCAACGCCTAAATCAAAAGTAGAAAATGATGCGGTTACGGTCACCCAGAGAAACCTTTCTCTTCCGGGAAACAAGGAGCTTGTCCTTTCATTCGATGCACACGCTTCAAAATCAAGCACAATCAATGTGAAGCTCGCTGATTTTGAAAAAACAATCAAGCTCGGAAAAAAGACGGCACACTACGAGTTCGTCTATAAAACGGAGCTTCCGATCAAGGCTGCCCTCCAGTTCTTTGCGGCGGTTCCAGGTGCAGATGTCTACATCGACAACGTGATTGTAAAAGAAAATTCCATCCTGCTTAACGGCGGATTTGACAGCGGACTTGCGGCATGGGAACTCTACAGCCACGAAAATGCGGACAGCGAAGCGATTGCATCAAACAACGCGGCAATCGTTTCAATCAACAAAACCGGAAACTCCGACTGGATGGTTCAGCTCAAACAGAACCGCATACTGCTTGAAAAAGGAAAGAAGTACCGCGTGAAGCTCGGAGCAAAATCAGACATCGACAGAAAGATAATGTGGGCGCTCCAGCGTGACGGCTCGGGAGATGACAACTGGATTCCATATTCAGGAACCCTCGTTCTGGATGTGACAAGCGAATCCCAGATCTTCGAACACACGTTCTCAATGGACTATGCGACGGATCCGAACGTAATCTTCACAATCTCCATGGGCGCGGTTGACGGAAAACAGATTGACAGCCCGCACAGGGTAATAATCGAGTCCGTGAGCC
>JAFOTA010000046.1 GCA_017421145.1 Treponema sp. | reverse complement strand
GAAGGAAGCTTCTGGTATGAAGAACCGATGAAGGCAAACCGTGGAATTCTTATCCAGCCGAATCCGTATGAAGTTGCCGGAAAGGAAATATGGGTTTGTGGAGTTGCTTTTCCGATTCATAACAAGGAAGGAAAAATCGTCGGAATGCTCGGCGTCGATATGTCGCTTGATTCGCTGTCCGGTCTCTTAAAAGATGCCGTTATTTATGACACTGGATATCTTTCGCTGATTGCACACACGGGCCTTATAGCCGTAACGAAAGATGAAAGCCTTGAAGGCCAACTGAGCAAGGATTTTTCCGGAAGTTTATCTGCAAACTTCAAAACTGCAACTTCAAATTTGAAGCCTTTTACTTCTGAAATGAAAGAAAACGGCGTCAAAATGATAAAATATTATCAGCCGATTACTGTCGAAGGTGCGGAGGAAGTGTGGTTTTTGGGGCTGAACGTTCCCAGATCAGAAGTATTTGCTTCTGCAAACAGGATTTCAGCTTCGCTTGTCGTCATCTTCATATTTACGCTTCTGATTGTGATTCTTCTTTCTTATGTCATCATCAGACGTGTCGTAAAAGAAATGAACAAAGGTGTTGCCGCAATGAAAAACATTGCCCAGGGTGACGGCGATTTGACCGTTCGCATGAATGTGAAAAATGAAAATGAACTTGGCCAGATGTACACCTACTTTAACAAGACGATTGAAAAAATCCAGGATTCAATCAGGCAGGTAAAAAACGTTACCGAGCAGATGACAAAGCATGGTCTTGAGCTTAGCGAGAATATGAATGATACGGCAGCTTCTGCAAACGAAATTACGTCGAACATCGAAAGCGTAAACCGGCAGATTCAGTTGCAGGGAAACAATGTGACTGAGACCGCAAACAACATGAAAAGCATTACCGCTACCGTGGACGATTTAATCAACAGAATTCAGTCTCAAAGTTCAAGCGTTGTCGAATCTTCCGCTGCAATTGAAGAAATGGTCGCGAACATAAAATCCGTAACTTCAATCTTAAACAAAAACAGCGGAACCATTAAGGATTTGGAGGCTTCTGCAGAAAACGGCCGTACAAACATTGATGAAACAGTCCGTTCTACGCTTAAGATTCAGGAGCAAAATCAGATTCTTCTTGAGGCAAGTTCCGTAATCCAGAACATCGCAAGCCAGACCAACTTACTTGCAATGAACGCAGCAATCGAGGCAGCCCATGCAGGAGAAAGCGGAAAAGGATTCAGTGTCGTTGCCGATGAAATCAGAAAACTCGCTGAAGATTCCAACAATCAGGGTAAAAAGATTACTACCAACCTTAAAGAAGTTACCGATTCAATCAATCAGGTCGCTGAGTCCACAAAGCACTTGCAGAAAATATTCAATCAGATTTTTGATTTCACTCAGAAAGTTTCTCAGCAGGAAACTACAATTCTACATGCCATGCAGGAACAGTCAGAAGGAGGTACCCAGGTTCTTCAGGCAATGAAGCAGATTAATGACATTACGGTTCATGTAAGGGAAGGTGGAAATGCAATGCATTCTGAGACTTCAAGTGCCGCCGAAAAAATGTCCTATCTGAGCCGGCTTACAGACGAAATAACCACAGGCATGGAAGAGATGTCCCTTGGAATTGAAACCATCAACAAAGCCATGAACAATGTGAACGAACTGACCCGCAAAAATACCGAAAATCTTGATACTTTGGGAAATGCAGTGGCAAAATTCAAGGTGTAATGAAGCATTTGAACACGGAGGCAAGGCTGATAAACACGGCGGAATTCAGAGACTGGGGCGGAGACGTTTCAAAAAGCGGTGAAAATCTTCCGGCATGCCGTACGTGGATTGGGTAAAGTTTTTTCAGGAAGAATCATTTCGACTTCGCTCAATGACCACATTTCGGCTTCGCTCCATGACCACATTTCGGCTTCGCTCCATGACCACATTTTGATTCCAATGCATAAAAAAACGCCCGGAAAAAAATCCAGGCGTTTATTTTTTTCTTGTTGAAACATGGATTCCGGGTGCAACGTTTCAAGCAAGCAAGATCGGAATCCAAAGCTCCAATTAGAAGCGGTATGTCCAAACAGTCGGGAAGCTGATCGTCACATATGGATCTGTGAAGACTACGTCAACACCAGTAGAAATCTTGTGGCGGCCGAATGAATATGCGAATGTAGGAATCATTTCGAATACAACACCGCGTCCGTCAAATGCGCTTTCTGGGCTGAGGTTTCCGCTCTTGTATGGATCGCCGTTGTTGTCTACGCGGCTGAGCCTTGCATTGAAGTCACCGATACCCTTAAGAGTGATATCTGTGCTGAATGCCTTTGTGAACTGATACTTTCCGCGGAGTCCTGAATAGAGGTCATAGCGGTCATAGAAGTGCTTGTACTGCTTTGCAACGCTTGTATTGGCTGCATCGTTGAAGAGTTCTGTTCCACCGAGCCTTGCATAGCGTCCGTCCCAGTCATAGGCTCTGTTGGCACCGAAGTTCGTTGAAAGGTCGAAGTCAACGGAAATCTTGTCGTTCCAGCAGCTCAAGCCCAAGTCAAAGAGGAACAATCCTTCAACTCTGTATTCACCGATGAATCCGACGATGTTTGCGTTCGGATACTGATCGTTGACATCCCAGTACCAGTCATAGTTGTGGTTGAACATCAAGCCTGAGTAGAATGCCCATCCTTCAACACCTGTGAAAGATCCGAACAATCCGATTGAAGCATCCTTGTAAGGTGTCCAGTTGAGGATGTTGCGTGCAACGAGACCTACAGACCACATGTTCTTGTATGTATAGTCAACGCCGATGTTGAGCTTTGGAAGTGCTTCTGAAATAGGTGTGTGGATCCAAACGTCCTTGTCGTTCTTTGCATCTCCGCCGAAGTAGCTGATTACGTCAAGACCTGCTGCAATCCTGAGTCCGTTGATAGGAGTTACCAAAACACCGAAGTCGCTTCCAAGGTTTCCTGACCCCATGTTGAAACCGACTACAGGAAGATATGAACCTGGAGTATAGATTTCATCGCTCAAGAAAATCGTGAGGAAGTTCCATGGGCGGAATTCAAGGTAGAAGTCCAGGTCAGTCCACTTGAGATCCATGAACCTGTATGCTTCAGTAAAACTTGCATCCGGGTAAATATACTGAGGTCCCGGCTGTGCGTCCAAAGTAAGCTCGCCGTCTGCACCGAAGCTGAACTTGTCTGATGTATATTCCGCTTCGATTCTTTCTGAGATTCCGCTGAAGAATACGTCAACACCCTTTCCCTTCTCCAAGAAAGTGATGTCCACGATGCCGGACTTTACTTTATTTGTAAAAGATACTTCCGCAAATGCGGCTGAAGTTCCTAAAACAAGAGCAGCGACTGCGGCAACCGCTCCCTTTTTTGAAAATTTCATAAATACTCCTTGAACTGCATCGGAACACAGTTCTAAACTTTATTTTAAGAAAGAACGCAGCATCCTGTCTTTTTCGTCTGCATCCTTGTAATGACTCATAAACCCGGAAAGCCGGGGGCTTTAGTTTTTATCCAGCGAAGTTCCTAATTATGAATTAAAGTACTTCATCAAATGTGTAGGTACCACCAATGGTTATTACACCATCAGAATCAATATCACCGCTAACGCTGTCATCATCTTCATATTTACCATATTCGCTGACGACAACCGTCTTTTTGATTATATAAGTATCACCAGCTACATTCTTTGTAATATAACCGTTCTTCTTGGCATCGTTTTCAAGCTGTTCAGCTGTTTTGGTGGTTTCATACTCGCTGAATACACCATCCAATTCAGTTGACCAGGCATCATAATCAACGCTGAACTTCTTTACTTCAGAAAGAGTAAGCGACTTGCCGGTATCGTCTCCCTCAAGTTTATACTTTCCTTTCAAAAGCGCATATGAAGGAACGGTAACCTCAGTCTTCTGGCCGGAAAG
>JAFOTA010000045.1 GCA_017421145.1 Treponema sp. | reverse complement strand
GGAGCCTTACGCCTTCAAAAAAACAGCAGATCAGGAAAATCAGGAAGAAAACTATTTCATCGGAGCTTGTCTTTTCGAATCCGAAGCATATGAATCCGGCGGCTGCAGGTACATAGCACAAAAACATTAGTATGGCTATTACGGATGAAGCGACCGCCCATTCATTAGGTTCAAGACCGGTTCTGTGCATGAGTCCTTCGTTTGTAAGGAATGCTGCGCCGGCTATCGCACCTATCATGAAAAGGAGAGATATGATGAAAAATATCAGGTAGACTTTGTTCCTTGTTCTTACGGTCATGGAATCCTAGAACCTTGCCGCCTCAACCATATAGCGGATTGATTTTCCGGTATCGTCGTTTATGGTTTTCTCAACGATGAAAATCAGGCTTTTTCCTGATGCGTCGGTGAAAATCCTGTCAATCCTGTAGTTTGACACACCCTTTCTTTTAAGGTCAGGCGTTCCGATTTTTTTTGATTCGATCACATTTCCGTCGGAATCCTTTTTTTCAAGGCTTATGTAGAATTTTGATTCTATGTTCCTGCCCTGTCCGAAATACTCAGGAACCAAAGTTATATAGTAGTATATGGATTTTTCTTCCGTGGATGATTCGAAATCCTTGAACACGATCTGCTCGGTCGGCTTTTTTTCTTCTGATTCACGCACGTAGAGCAGATTTCCCGGCTGTGAAGGCACGCAGTTGTATTTTCCCCAGAACCATTTGCTCTTGGAAATCAGGTTTTCGAAAGCTTTTTTTCCTGAAATCCCCGAGGTTGATGAGGAAGGTTTCGTCTTGAACACGCCTCCTGAAACATAATCGTTTTCCTTTACGTCAACTGTATAGATTTCAGCCCAAGCCTGATATTTTTGGTCGGTCTTTCCGTATTCGCCGAAGACATAGGTCAGTCCGTCCTGAGAAAATCCTATATCGGAAAAAACAGCCGCATCCCCGGCAAAAAGAGAGGCCGGAACAACAGAAAGTGCGGCGCACAATGCAGCGATGATAATCCTTTTCATATTTCCTCCCACGCATCTAACCCTGCGGCAACATCAAAAACTTAGGAATTGCTCAGCGTTTCCCTGTTTTTTACGGTGCCCCATATCATATCCACCATTTTCCTAGTTTTTCGGCATAAGCACTTGCGGACTTTAGGGAATCGCTTATTCGAGCGGAGGGTTTAATACCCCGCCCCTCTGGGGCGAAACAAGGGGTATTAAATCCGACTGCAATACCTTATGAGAACACCATACCGTGCCACAAGGTGGCGTATTGCTCTGCGGCGGGGTTGGTGATTAATCAGGCGGCTTCTGATTATGTTTCCTTATGGCACATCCCCGTTTTTTTGATTTTTTTTTTGCATTTTTGTGCCGAAACCGCATTTTCTCTGCATATAACATATAAGGAGGCCAGATGCCGGATTTTTTGCAGGACGGTAAAAAACTCGCTGACAAAAGATTCGGAAGGCATGTTTTTCTTGATTCTGCAATGTCCGGCATTTCCTCAAAGGAGTGAAAGCAATGAAAGAAAAATGTTCAAAAGGATTCAGGGAGTATTTTGTCCGTACTTTATTGCCCGCTATGGCAATGGTTTCTGCCGTGGTCATTTCAGCCGTTCCGTTCAGCTGCCGCACGTCCGTAGAAGGGACCGAATTCCTTGAAGGTGATTTTTCATCCCCGAAGATTACGTATGTCCGTGTGGTCGATTCAAATCGCTTGTCCGTTGGATTTTCAAAGAATGTATCCGTTTCGAGCGCGAGCGTAAGGTCTGGCGACGGTTCTGATTGCGGTGCCGTAGGATTCGAGCTTGGCGTGGATAATCCCGGCGTGGACTTTATTATGGAAGAAAAAATGGTCATAGGAAAAAGCTATGTGCTTGATGCCGTCATTGAAGACAGGAACGGAAATACGGTGACCATAAGCATCGATTTTCTAGGCTACAATGACAGGGTTCCGGTTCTTGCGCTTTCTGAAATCAGGATAAAAAACAAGTCGAAGTCGGACAAGTCTGAATTCGTGGAGCTTTATGCGCTTAGTTCAGGAAATCTTTCGGGAGTGGAGATTGTGAGCGCATCTGACGGTGAAGGAAAAAGGTATTGTTTCCCGGCAATAGAGGTTTCGAAGGGCGAATACATAACCGTGCACATGCGTAACGGAGACAAGGGCTGCATCGATGAGCTTGACGGAAATCTATCCGCCGCTTCCACTTCTGATTCAAGCCCCGGTGCGAGGGATCTTTTTGCGGACAACCAGAGCGAGGGTCGCTTCGGCACTTCTTCGGACATAATTTTCGTAAGGGATCATGCTTCCGGTAAAATCATGGATGCATTTGCATACACCGATCCTGAAAAACCCGGCTCATGGGATTCAATCGAGCAGCATGCCGCTGTGGTCAAGGATTCCGGTGCATGGAGAAACGGAGAAGGGGAAAACTCTTGCGATGCAGGATCAGCGTTCGCCACGTCTTCATTGAACAGGGAGTCCCATTCTGCATGCCGCCGCAACGTGGAAAAAATTTCTTCCGAAAATCTTTTCTCGGCGAAAGACCAATGGTACGAAGTTTCCGCAACAAAGGAGCAGTCACCGGGAAAAAAGAACTGAGGCCCAAAACATGCAGGAAGATTTCTGGAACCCCGGTTCAAGTTTTAAATCTGGTTGAGCGCGCTTACGACTGCATCGACACCTGCGCGTCCGACGTCGGTTGACTTTCCTACTCCCCAGTACTGGTTGCCGTCTTCACATGTGAGCTGGACATAAGCTACGGCGGAAGTGTTGTTTCCGGTTCCTATGCTGTGCTCATGGAATGCAGTGATGTTGAACCTTGGTGCCGGTGTCTGGGAAAGTGCGTTTGCAAATGCATCGAGAGGACCGTTTCCTTTTTCACCGATGGAAATCTGCTGTCCTTTCCAGTTGACGACTGCACGGCAGAGCGTGGTTTCTGTAGATCCGTTTCCGTCTTTTCCTTCGACATGGGTTTCGGACAGGTCTATTATGCTGAGGTTCTTTTTGTTGTTGAGCCAGCGGTTTTCGAATATCGCGTAGATTTCATCGGCCTTGAGTTCCCTCTGCGCTTTGTCGGCTGCATCTTTGATTGCGGAACCAAGTACCGGGTGCATTGCTTTCGGGAGCGAGAGACCGTAATCCTGCTCAAGGATGTATGCTGAACCGCCTTTTCCTGACTGGCTGTTGATTCTGATTATGCCCTCATACTGCCTTCCGATGTCATGCGGATCGATGAGTATGTATGGTACGTCCCAGAGTGCGTTCTTGTCCATCTTCGCGCGTGCTGCAAGTCCCTTTCTGATTGCATCCTGGTGGCTTCCGCTGAATGCCGTGAAAACAAGCTCTCCGACCCATGGGGTTCTCGGTGGAATTTCCATGCCCGTGTATTCCATGTATTTTTCGGCTATGGATTCAACGTCATGGAAATCAAGCTCCGGGTTGACTCCCTGGCTGAACATGTTGATTGCGACCGTCACGACATCGAGGTTTCCTGTGCGCTCTCCGTTTCCGAAAAGACATCCTTCGATGCGGTCTGCTCCTGCAAGAAGTCCAAGCTCGGCTGATGCGACTCCGGTTCCGCGGTCATTGTGGCAGTGAGTGCTGACTATAACGCTGTCCCTGTCAGTTATGTGCTTGCAGAAATATTCGATCTGGTCGGCATACACGTTCGGTGTGGAGCATTCAACGGTCGTAGGCAGGTTCATGATGATTTTGTTGTCCGGTGAGCAGCCCCATTCGTTTTTGACTGCCTCACAGATTTCTACCGCATAATCGATTTCCGTCATGCTGAAGCTTTCAGGGGAATATTCGAGCCTTATCCTCTTTCTGTCCTCTTCGCTCAGGCAGCTTTTTATGCATTTTACGCCGTCGATTGCAATCTGCTTGATTTCTTCCTTGCTCTTGTTGAAAGTATACTTTCTCTGTGCCGGAGAAGTTGAGTTATATATGTGGAAAATGGCCTTCGGCGCGCCTTTGAGACATTCAATCGTCTTTTTTACGAGCGCTTCCCTTGCCTGGCAGAGAACCTGGATGGTCACGTCGTCCGGGATCCTTTTTTCCTCTATGAGCCTGCGTATGAACTCATATTCAGTGTCCGAAGCTGCCGGAAAGCCGACCTCAATTTCCTTGAAGCCTATCTTTACGAGCAAATCGAAAAATGCAAGCTTCGTTTCAATGCCCATCGGGTTGACCAGAGCCTGGTTGCCGTCACGGAGGTCCACTGAGCACCATACCGGGGCTTTTGTGATTTTTCTTGAAGGCCACTCCCTGTTTTCCAGAGGAATGTCTGCGATTGGAGCGTACTTGCCGTTAGGATTCATACCTGCCATAAAAATCTCCTTAAAACTCCGCGTTAGCGGTCGTGCAGGAGGCACGAAATCACAGTTTTGCCGACGGCAAAATCTGTCATGATAAAAATTACATGGATGTAGTTTTTATCATGCCTCCTTAAAAAAAAAAGACCCGCCGCCGAAGCAGCAGGTCGTAGTTTCCAGTTCAATTCATTTTCCAAAATAAAACCAGCACCTCAGTTTCGGCTATCAAAAGAGAACTTAAGAGCTAGAAGTAGCAAGGAAAATCTATTCATGTATTTAGATTACCATGTTTCGGCAAAAAAAGTCAATGGATTTCATCCTGCCTTTGAAAAAGCGATTTTCAGGATTTTAACTTGACAGCTGAAAGAATTTCATACAGAATTCCATATTAATATGCAAGGTCTGATTCTTAACGGTAGCAAAAATGTGTTTGAAGTTGAATGTGAGGACGGGAACATCCGGGACTGCACGTTCAAAGGAAAAATCCTCAAGGCAAGCAGCGGGTATTACAATCCGGTGGCTCCAGGGGACATAGTGAAGATTGATGACGGGTCGCTTGAAGAAAGCCGCGGCCTTATAACCGATCTTGTGCCAAGAAAAAATGAATTCGTAAGATGGAACATAAAAAAACGCGAACCCCAGCTTCTGGCGGCGAACCTTGATTATCTTCTGATAGTCACGACTCCCGACCAGCCTCCTTTCAGACCCAGGTTCATAGACAGGGCATTGGCTCAGGCAGAATACGAGGAAATAACCCCGGTGATAGTCTGCAACAAATATGACCTTCCTGCGGCAAATGAAACTTCGTTCCAGGAAAGGCTTGCTTCATGGGAAAATGCAGGGTACAAGGTGATCAGGCTGAGCGCAAAAAGCGGTGAAGGAATGGAGGAGCTTGCAAATCTGATTGAAAACCACCTGAGTGCGCTTGTCGGTCAGAGCGGCGTAGGAAAAAGCTCCATAATAAACGTCCTTGACAACAACGTGGTTTTGAAAACTGGAAGCCTGAGCCAGAAATACGGAAGGGGAACGCACACCACTACAAAAGGATCCCTCATGCACATAGAGCTTGACGAAGCGCTTGTCGGAGGAATCCAGGGAAGGACGGCCGATATAATCGACACTCCCGGAGTAAGGAGATTCCTTCTGCACGGTATACAGGAATGTGACCTTCATCTTTATTTCCGGGAATTCAAGCCCTATATCGGAAAATGCGCTTTCGGAATGAGCTGCACGCACACCCATGAAAAAGGATGCGCATTGATCCAGGCGGTGGAAGACGGAGAGATAAGCCCCGAAAGGTTTGACAGCTGGCATAGGATTGCAGATGAAATGAAAACCGGAAAGTGGGAAGACTAAAACTAAGGAAGAAAGAATGCCCAAAGTAACTCCTATAACGCAGTTCTCCGTATCAAAAATGCCCCCGCATGAGCTTTTGCAGGGAAAAAGGCATCTTACGGCAAAAGAAGTATATATTCTAATACAGAACAGAAACATATCGTCTGATCCTGACTGGCAGAACGTATATGTGAGCGACACTCCCGGTGAATTTTCCGCCGATCAGATCGTCCAGAGCGAATTTTCAGGATGGGTCGTCCTTGGCGTGGTACGTCCCGTCACCCTCAAATTCCATGACCTGGAGCTTAAATCCGGGATTTACCGTTCTGTCTTGAACAACGTTGCGACCGGCGATGACTGCGTGCTACATAACGTGAGCTATCTGAGCAACTACCGCCTTGGTGACCGCGTTATGCTGTTCAACATACAGGAGATGAGCTGCACGAACCATTCTAAATTCGGCCGGGGAATACTGAGGGAAGGAGAGCCTGAATCGAACCGCTATTGGATAGGCGTAGGAAATGAAAATGAAGAAAGGGGAGTGCTTCCTTTTGAGTCAATGATTCCTGCCGACGCATACATCTGGTCTCGCTACAGGGAAGACAAAAAGCTCATGGCACGCTTCATAGAGCTTACGGAATACGGTGCCGACAAGATTTCGGATACATACGGAACCGTGGATGACGATGCCGTAATAAAAAACTGCACGCTTATAAAAGACGCAAAAATCGGAAAGTGCGCCTATATAAAGGGTGCATTCAAATTGAAGAACATAACCGTGCTTTCATCTGAAGACGAGCCTTCGCAGATCGGTGAGGGAGTGGAGATGGTCAACGGAATCATGGGGTACGGAAGCCATGTGTTCTATCAGGCTGTGGCGGTGCGCTTCGTCATCGGACGTAACTGCCATCTGAAATACGGCGGGCGGCTCCTCAATTCGGTTTTGGGCGACAATTCCACCGTTTCTTGCTGCGAGCTTCTCAACAACCTGATTTTTCCGTTCCATGAACAGCACCACAACTCATCGTTCCTGATTGCGGCGACCGTAATGGGACAGAGCAACATAGCTTCGGCTGCGACAATCGGATCAAACCACAACTCCCGTTCTCCTGACGGCGAAATGATTGCAGGACGCGGATTCTGGCCGGGATTGTGCTCTGATTTCAAGTATGATTCCAAATTCGCGTCTTTCGTTCTCGTGTCCAAGGGAAGCTATCAGAACGAGCTGAACATAACGTATCCTTTTTCACTTGTCGCACCAAGCGGTGAGGACGGAGCGATACACATAATCCCCGGATACTGGTTCATCTACAACATGTTCGCGATCGTAAGGAACAAATATAAATTCAAGGCAAGGGACAAGCGCGTCATAAAAGTGCAGCACATAGAAACCGATCCTCTTGCACCTGATTCAATCCAGGAAGTCATGAAGAGCCTGGACAGGCTTATCGACCTGACCGGACGCTATCTGAAATCAAGCGATGCGGCGCTTAAGGAAGCTACGGAATATAATCCTGATCCTGAACTCCTTGAAAAATTCAGGGCGAAAATCATGGCTGCCCAGGATGAAAATGAAGCCCGCCAGATTGCCAAGAATTACCTCCACCAGAACAAGCTTTCGAAATTCTCGGTCATTGACGGCAGGTGCCAGAAAAAATACGGCGCAAGGATATACAAGGTTCCGCAGGGATATACCGAATACCGGCGCATAGTCAAATATTTCGCGGTTGACTCCATAATGGCATGGGTAAAGAAAAACGGAGGCAACGTGCTTACCGGAAAGGAAATTGCAGCGCTTTCGGAAATTCCTCTTCATACCGCATGGTCGAATGCCGGAGGCCAGGTGATTCCCGATGCCGAACTGGACGTGCTTTTTGAAAAAATCAAGGACGGAAGCATCTGCTGCTGGGATGAAGTCCACGGCTTCTATGATGAAGTGCAGGAGCATTACGTGGAATACAAGGCGCGCTATGCATTGCATCTCCTTGAAATGCTTTATTCCCGCCCGGTCATGGATTTCACTCCGGAAATTTTCAGCGACATAACGGAAGACGTGCTTGCGGTAAGCGACCACATGCTTTCTTCGTCTTTCAGCTCAAGGGAAAAGGACTACACCGATTTTTTCAGGACGGTCACTTTCAGGAACAAGGAAGAAATGGAAGCGGTTCTCGGTACTATAGAAGATTCGTCTTTCCTTCGCGACCTGAAAATCACGACTGCTAAGTTCAACTCCGACGTGAAAAAGCTGTTCAGCGCACTGGGAGTTTTTCAGGCTTGTTGACTATAAGCACTGATTTTGCTAATATGGCTTACGTGTTGTCGGCTCTTTTCCAATCAGCCGCACAAAAAGAGGAAACTGGAGATTAAAATGAATATTATTAAGACCATTTTGCTTGTTGCATTCATAATCATTGCCGTTCTTTTGGTTTTGATGGTGCTTGTGCAGAACGAAGATTCCAATGGCATGGGCTCAGCATTCGGCGGAGGACAGACAGCTGCCTTCGGCTCACATTCAGCGAGCGTTTTGTCAAAGACAACCGGTGTTTTCGTGGCATTGTTTTTCGTGACGATATTTGTTTTAGCCTTGTTGAATAAGAATCCATCCGATGACAGCCTTGAGATGAGCCGTACGGCGGCTGAATCTGGCAGTACTGCGGTAGAATCTTCGTCTTCAACCAACTGGTTTGAGGATTCTTCTGCTTCTGACGGCGCATCTGCATCTGGTGCCACTACATCTGACATCACTACATCTGAAAGTACTACATCAGAAAGCACTGCACAGTAACGTATCTTTCCAATCCTGATTAAAGGGGGCCGCTATGATACTCGAATGGGGATTTTCTCCTAAGACGGTTGTTATGAATCTGGAAAGCTCCGACAAAGACGAGCTTTTTGAGGAAATGGTTGAGGCGGTCGTTGCTGCCCACCCGGAAGTTGACCGCGCACAGGCTGTTGAGGCTCTCCGCGAAAGGGAATCCAAAATGAGCACCGGTATCATGCATGATATTGCGGTTCCTCATGGAAACTGTTCTTCCGTAAAAGAAGTCGTGGGCGCTATAGGAATCAGCCGCAAAGGTATCGATTATGACGCCCTTGACAAGGAACCGGTGCACCTGGTCTTTATGATTCTCTGCAATCCTGATCACCCTGAGATGCACCTTTCCGTTCTGAAAGAAATTTCTTCCGTTCTGCAGAATCCGACTTTCTTGAAAGAAGTGCTTGAGAAAAAAACGGAGCAGGAAGTTTATGACCTTCTTTGTGCATTCGGGGAAGGTTCTTTGGCTTAGAGAGTTCGCCGGGGTGTTTTATGAGTGAAGAAATGGACGTGATACAGCATCTTCTGGAAATTGAAAGGGCTGCGTCTGAAATTTTGGTTAAGGCACAGGAAGAGGCTGACAAAAAGATTGCCGCTGCAAAAGCACAGGCTGATTCCGAGTTCAAGGAAAAGTTTGCCGCCTATGTCAAGGAGTCGGAAGATTCTGCTGCGGAGAACAAGGCTCTGGTCATAAAGCAGCAGGAAGAGAGGCTTTCTTCATTCAAAGATTCCCTCAGTTCATCCCGTAAGGATACGGACGGTTTCAATTCCCTGCTTGAAAAACTGCTTTACGCATAAGGAATCAGCTTATGGCAATGGACAAAGCTGCGGCTGATGCGTATATCTATGCGAGAACCAGCGGTATTTTGGCAAAATCATTCGTCGGTGAGCGGGCCAGGGCGCTTTTTTCCGTGCATTCGCTTCAGGAACTGTGGTCTCTGGTCATAAAAACTGACGTTCCTGCCGTTCCGGAAACCCTGCTTGCAAAGGAACTTGAAAAAGCCGCGCAGACCGATTTCATCAGCCAGTTCAAAAATCTTCTATGTACTTACAGCCGTCCTTCAGGCATACTCACGGCACTCCTGCATTACTATGACTATGACAACCTTAAGGAAATAGGGGCTGCCCTGTGCTATAACGAAAGGACTATGCCCGATGTAGTGGATACGTCTCCGTACAGCCTGATCGATTATGCAAAGTGGCCTGACATTTCCGCAATGACTTCAAAGGGGCCTCTTTCCTGGTATGACACGGTTCCGACTGTGGAAGAGCAGCAGTCCGATGATTACAGGCTTGACTGCCAGTATGTCCGGGAGCTTATTTCGTCGCTCAAGCATGAAAAGGCTTCCTATGCCGTGGATCTCGAAAATCTTTTCATAGACAAATATCAGGTTGAAAACGTCCTTTGGGCACTGCGCCTTAGGATTTTCTACGGAATGGATGACGATGAGATAAAGAATCACCTTGCCTATGAATCGGTGACAAACGGATCTGACCGGCTTGCAAAGGAAGCTGTAAAAATCCTTTCATGGCCTGTGGATGATTACGAGCACTGGAAAAAATGGGGCAGGGCAAAACTATTGAATCCATATTCTGACGGCGAGCTTTGGACCGTTGACCCGCGCTGGATTGCGAATGCCTACAACAGATATTTCGTAGGGAAAGCAATGAGGCTTTTCCATCAGTATCCGCTGACGGTCTGTCCTTTGGTCTGCTGGTATATTATTAAGCAACATGAACTTGAGAATATCCGCACTGCTTCTGAGTGCATCAGGCTGAATGCATCCAGCGATGACGCGCTTGTTGTGGCGGGATTGTCGGAGGTAAACAATGGCTAAAACAACTCCAATGCGCCTTGTGGAGCTGATGATCTACAAGGAAGACATACATAAGGTCTTGATGTACCTTGGAAAGATGGGGCAGTTCCAGTTTCAGGACGACGTTGAGAACGCATCTTCTGACGGAAGCGAGAATCCGAGTGCGGAAATCTTCGCTAAGCTTGAGCATGCAAGGGCATCCCTTTCAATTCCTGACCTTGAGGAATATAAGGAAGAAATCAATGTGCCCACGCCGGAAGACGATGAGAACGCCGCAAACATAATCTCCCTGAGCGATGAGCTTCATCAAAGGGAGCTTGATGCCGCCGAGGAGCTTAAGAAAGTAAGCACCGCACTGGATGAGGCAAGGGCTTTTTCAAACCTGAACGTGTCTTATTCCGAGCTTGAAAACCTTTCTTTCCTTACGATGAGGATCGGAAAGATACTCCCCGGTTCCGTGGACATGCTCAAGGCTGCCGTAGGTTCAAGGGCGACCGTCGTACAGCTTGGTGACGATTCCAGCTGCATACTCGTCGCATGTTCGAAAAAGGCGCGCTTTGCAGTTGACACGGAGCTTAAGAACGTTGATTTCGTCGAGATACAGGTTCCGAAAGATTTCAAGGGAATACCGGAAGAGGCCATGGTCACGCTTGAAAAACGCAAGGAAGAGGCGGCGGCAAGCCTGCGTGAGATACAGGAAGAGCGCACGTCTTTTGCACAGACGCACAAGGACATGCTTTTTCATCTTCTCCAGACATATTCGGTGGACAGCCAGATTTGCGACGTCAAGTCCAAGCTTGAATCAACGGAATTCGTATACAGGGTGAACGGATGGGTTCCTGCATACAAGACAAAGGAAATGTTCTCCGAACTTGATAGAGTCACTGAAGGAAGGATCGGTTTCCGCGAATATATGCCGGATGAGGTTTCGTCAGTTTCTTCCGGTCAGGAAAAGGTTCCTGTCAGGCTCAAGCACGGAAAGATAGTCAAGTCTTTTGAAAGGACGGTTCTCAGCTACGGCGCCCCGCTTTACGGCACGGTTGATCCGACTCCTTTCGTAGCCCTGTTCTTCACCTTGCTTTTCGGAATCATGTTCGGTGATGCAGGCCAGGGACTTGTGTTCGTCATAATCGGAATCCTCATGGTGAACAAGAAATTCAAGCTTCTCGGCTGGGAAAAATTCGGCATAGTTTTTATATGCATAGGAATAAGCAGCACCATAATGGGACTTCTGACCGGTGAAGTGTTCGCGAACGAGCATATACTGGCTCCTTTTTCACGCTGGGTCACTGGTCATTTCGGGGAACCCCGCGATCAGATCCTTCCTATGATGCCGGGCGGAGACTCTGGTTCGATAACCCGCATGTTCATATTCTTCGGCTTTACGATTGCGGTAGGTTTCTTAATCAACTCGGTCGGAATCATCATAAACATCGTGAACCAGTTTACGCTCCGTCGTCCGGGCAAGGCTCTTTTCGGAAAGACCGGCATAAGCGGCGCGGTGTTTTTCTGGTACGTCATTGCATTTGCGCTCCGC
>JAFOTA010000044.1 GCA_017421145.1 Treponema sp. | reverse complement strand
GTAGATAAAATCGTCACATGCGTTGACGAATGACTGCGGTGTTTTTTTCTGCCCCACGCCGAAAACATAAATCTGGCTTTCCTTCAGGCGGGTCGCAAGTTTTGTAAAATCCGAGTCGCTTGTCACAAGTGCAATGGCATCGTATTTTCCGGTGTAAAGCAAATCCATCGCGTCAATAATCATCGCGGAGTCGCTGGAATTTTTTCCCTGCGTGTATGCAAACTGCTGGACCGGAATGACCGCATTGTTGTTTAAATCGTCCTTCCAATTTTTCAAAGTCTGGATTGTAAAATCCCCATAAGCCCTTTTTGTGATTATGTGACCGTGGACCGCAATCTCCTGCAAAATCGGTTTCAATTTTTTTCCGGGAGTGTTGTCCGCATCAATCAGCACGGCAATTTTTTTCTGCTCGTCAATGTCAATCATACGCTACTCCTCTGCAATTTCCGGGATTTCAAATTTCACAAGCAGGTCGCTCAAATCTTTTGCGAAATTTTCGGCTGTGCTTTTTTGAATGTAGAAAAGTCCTTCCGACTGGTTTGACGAACACAAATATCTTGTTCCGTCTTCATCGGCATACATCACGATCGAATAAATCATTCCGCCGACTGCAATGCTGATTTTTATGTCCGGGTCTTTCTCAGGAAGGCTCACGTCATCTTCACACCACTTTGAAACGCTCAGAGAAGAAAGGCTTGCAATCCAAGTTCCGACCGTTCCTTGATCCAGAACGACATCGACCATATCTTCCGGCGCTTTATCAACTTTCCATTCCATGCGCTGATTTGAAATGCTGAACCCTTCACCGTCAGAGCTTTCTGAAGATTCAACCGAAGCCGTTTCAACCTGAGACAAAAGGAGCGAATATTCGAGGCCTTCTTTTTTTATGCTCACCGAAGAAATGCTGTCCGATGAAATCGTGTAAAGATTTTTATCCCTCAGGCTTGAAAATGTTTTTTCGAACACAGTGCGGAGTGCAGAATCAGCAATCATAACGGATTTCTTTCCGTCAACCTGAACATAGCTCTGGCTTCCTGACACTGCATTTTTTCCGACATAAACAGTCCTGAGCAGCTTGTCCTTTCCATAAACCTTTATGGAAATTTTCGCTTCATCATCAAGGCCGTATCTTTGCAAACGGTTTGCGCCGCCGCTGCTGACATTGCCGAGCAAATGAAGGTTGGAAACTGATTCGACGATATTTTTCACGGCATACTCATCCGACTTATATTTTGAGCCGGGATTTTCAAGCCTGCTGATCTTCCATTCACCGTCTATTTTGTCCAAGCGGATGTCACCATCTTTTTTTTCTATTGTAATGACATCGAATTCTTTTTTCAGCGTAAGCATCGTGCTTTTAGTGCGTCCGGTCAATGCAGACTGAAGGATGAAAACAACCAGCAAGACTATAGCCGAAACAAAAAGAATGGATTTTTTCAAAGCTGTCCTACTCATTTCTTTCCCCCTTCTTTGATGACTTAACTTTCATGACAGGCCTTATTTCTTCCCTGGAATCAGACGGATTGTATTTAAGACGGATAAGCGAGCGGCGTTTTTTTCTCATGAGCAGCACGACAAATCCTACTGCGGCAACAATAACGGCAAGTCCTATTTCATTGAAATACTTTACGAAATTCGCAAATCCCTGGGACTTCACTTCAAGAGTTGACAAAGACAATCCTTTCGTCCTCATCGAGCAAAGGTCTTCGTTTCCGCTCATATAGTCAACGGCATTTTCAACGAAGAGTCCCGTGTTCTGGAAAATCGACTGGCCGAGATACCAGCCTGAAACAAACGACGTTGCAACGACCATGACTTTTCCGTTCTGTATGCTTTTTGAAAGATGCGTGCTTGATTTATAAATGCTCTGCTCTTCCGTTTTTTCCTTGTCTTCTTCCGTTTCAGATTCGTTTTCCGCTTCATTCACGGCTTTGACTTCTTCAGGCCTTGACTCAAATGCGCTTGAGAATTTTCCTTCGACAAGAACTGCAAGGTCATGGCGGTTTTCTTCGGATTTTGCAGGAGGCATCAGATATTCAGGAGAAAGCATGACACTTTCATTTTCAGTCCAAGATTTTGCAGAGGATGTTGCAAGCACAGAAACTTTTTCACCGGAATTTTTTTCTGCGGCACTTGCATCTATTGACCCCGGCAGGAAGAACATCACATAGCCGAGGTTCTTCGTAATCAGGTGCTTTTGGTTCAGGCTGTCACTTTCAAGCATCGGGGCGTAATAAAGGTTTGCCACGTTTCCGGTCCACTGGTCTTGAGTCTGGGCGCATTTTTCATCCATTACATATTCTTTGTTCACGGTGATTCCGTATTTTTCAAGAAGCTTATCAAGCCCGGTATCGATATTTGCAATTCCGTTTTCTGTCTGCTGTGATTCTGCATCAAAAGGATCCACGAACATCAGAAGATTTCCGCCGTTCATCAAAAACTGGTCAAGCTTGTAAAGCTCTGTCTGAGAGAATGCAGATTTCGGACCGTTGATCATGACGCATGAAACGTTCAGAGGAATTTCATCTTCCGAAAGATTCACTTCGTTCAATGAATAATGTTCTGAAAGCATGGACATAAGGTTTCCTGCACCATGCTCGCTGTCACTCAGGGAAAGTTCTCCGTGTCCCGTTATGTATGCAACGGAAGTCACGTTGGATGCAAGGGCTTTGAGAGATTCATCGATCGAATAATTCATGTCGTCAAGTCCCTGAACCGCATAGCGCATTGCAATGGAACCGCCGGAAAGATCAAGCGCCTGACCAATCTGCACCGGGATGACACGGCTTTTGTCTTCATTTTCCAGGACAACGCAAAGCGTTCCAAGTGTAGTTTCTCCGTTTTCTTTTTCAAACTGATATGAAGGAATTCCGTAGCGGTCAATCAAAGTTGAAAGCTCTTCGGAAGACGGATCAACTTTTTCAAATACAAGCCGGTTTTCATATTTTTCGTTCAGTGAAGTTACGGCAGCCCTCACGACCGGTTCCAGATTTTCAAATCCAGAAATCCTGAATCCGCTCAAATTTGAAGACTGGTAAAGGGTAACACGGACATCTTCAGAAAGACCGAGAAGTGCATTCGTATTTGAAATGACTTTGTTGATTGCGTTGGTTATATTGTATTCCAATCCATCGCTTGACGTAAGCCCGTTCAAAACTTCATTCTGATCAGCATAAGAAACGACCAGACTCATATATGCATTCTTGAATCCGACCTCATTGTTTTTTATTTCGCGGATCTGGAGCTGCTGTATTCCGTAACTTGCCGCAAGATGCTGATTTTCTTCTTTATTCATGTCAAAAAATTCATAGCTGAAGTTTTCATTTCCGCTTGATTTATATTCAGCAAGCAAATCTTTTACATACTGATATGTCGTTGAATAAGGTGCCTGCAGATTTTCGCTGAAGAACACGCGGATTACAAGAGGCTCGTCAACAGTCTTCACAATCTCCTTGCTGGAATTTGAAAGCGAGTATGATTTAGGTGCGGTTATGTCCCATCGGATGAATCCTTTTGAGACGACAAGATTCAGAAGAATCAGCACGATGACGAACAATGCAAAAATGCCCGAAGGATTTCTGATGAACTTTAAGAATCCTTCCGCAACTTTATGGAACGATGATTTTATTTTTTCGCCCAAAGATTTTTTTTCATTTGTATTTTCAAACATACAATCAGCCCTTCCTTGATTTATTCAGACAGCGGACCGTCAATGCAACAAAGAACACGGTGACGGAAACAAAGTAGACCAAATCCCTGCTGTCCAGAATTCCACGGGAAATGGAATCAAAATGGCTGGAAGCAGAAATAAACGTGAACAGATTTGCAATGAACGGAGGAAGCAGAACGACGAACGAGCTTACAAAAGTCAGGAACATACAGATTGCAAGCGCGACAAAGAATGCAAGTATCTGATTTTTGGTAACGGACGAGCTGAACAATCCGATTGCAGAAAATGCAGCCGCAAGGAAAACAGCTCCGATATAACCGCCCCAGATTGGTCCGGCATCAGGATGTCCGAAAATATTGCACGCTATGACATATGAAACCGTAGGAACGAGCATGAACAAAGATGAAATGAGCGCGGCTAAATATTTTCCCAAAACGACGTCCAGTTCAGTCACCGGGAGAGTCATGAGGGTTTCAAGCGAACCGCTCTTCTTTTCCTCAGAAAAAAGCCTCATCGTCAAAGCCGGAATGAAAAAGCTGAACAGCATCGGAAGGCTCTGGAAAAAGTCCCTTAGCTCTGCACGCTTTGCAAGGAAGAACGTCGAAAAGAAAAGGAAACCTGAGAACACAAGGAACAATGCCGCAACGATATATGCAATCGGGCTTGTAAAATATGAAGAAAGTTCACGGCGCATTATAGTACGCCAAAGTCCGGTGCTCGGATTCTGGGACTTGTCTTCGGAAGCGAACATCCTTTTCCAATAATTCTGGAATGAGCTTTCTTTTTTTTCTGATCTTTCAGGAACATTGACGGAAGCCCCTTCATCGGAAGGTACGTCATATGAATCTTCCGGCTGATAGTCTTCTTCATAATCTTCTTGCTCAGCGTTTTGAACCGGCTCTTCCTGAGCAATTTCTTCCTGCTCTGGTTCTTCCTGTTCAAACGGATCATGATCAATCTCTTCCTGCACTATTTCTTCATGCTCAAGTTCATCCTGATCATATTCGTTTTGAACCTGCTCTTTCTGGACTAAATCTTCCTGAGAAAAATTTTCCTGCACCGGTTCTGAGGATTTTTCCTGATCAAGATTTTCCCGTTCAATTTCTTTTTGCGCGGCAATTTCTGAAGCAGCTTTTTTTTCTTCGACGGCTTTTTTTATCTGCTCTTTTTTTTGAGCCACGGCATCCTTTACTTTTGCACCGGCTGTTTTGAAAAATCCCAATACTGATTTTTTTTCTTTTTTTTCTTTGACCGGTTCATCTGCTTTTTCTTCCGGCTTGCTTTCAATATGCTCAGGCTCCTGGCTTGATTCAGGAACAGCTTCTTCAACCGGCACTTTTTCAAGCGGTCTGCTTTCATATGACGGAGGCGCATCAAACAAATCGGCAGGACTTTCGGCAACCGGATTTTCATGAGGCTCCTCTACGACTGCGGGCTTTTCTTCTTCCGGCTCTTTTTTCGGTTCATCGTCAATTTTTTTTGCTTTGCGCGGCTTCCGTTTTTTTGTCTTGCGGCTCTTGTCCTCGCTGATTATTTCCTCAAGCATGTTCTTTCCGGCATCGCTTTCTTCTGCAAAGGCTGCGACTGCACCGGCTTTTTTATCGCTTTCTTCGACCGAATCAAAAAGCTCAGAGGAACTTGCCTTTATGTCTTTTTCTATATCCCATGCAGTTTTTGAAAGTTCCAAAAATGCGGCTCTCAAAGCTGCGCTTGCTGCATCAGGGGAGTATTCCGAAGCCTGGTCTTTTTCATCTTCATTGAAACCGTTTTCTCCGCTCATCTTTCCTCACCTCCTGTCGTCAATGCCCTGAACACATCTTCAAGGCTGTTTTTCTGCATTTCAAGCGCATACAATCCCCAGTCATTCTTAACGACGGTTTTGGCAAGCTTGTGGCGGATTTCCTCATCGGTTTTGATTCCGACCGTTGCCTGCAAAAATCCTTCGGCATCTTCTGAGACAGTGCAAGTGTCAACGCCTGAAACTGCCATGAGCTTTTGCCTGAGCTGATTTTCGGACGGAGCGTCAACCGTAAGCCGCACGATTCCAGAATGTCCGTAATGTTCCTGAAGTTCCTGCGTGGATGAGTCGGCGACTTTTTTTCCTTTTGATATGATTATGACCCGGCTGCAGAGCATTTCGACTTCGCTGAGTATGTGGGTCGAAATTATGACGGTCCTTGTCTCACCGATTTTTTTAATCAATGCCCTGACTTCGCTTACCTGGTTCGGGTCAAGTCCGCTGGTCGGTTCGTCAAGTATGAGGATTTCGGGATTTCCCATGAGCGCGTGGGCAAGACCCACCCTCTGTTTATTTCCGCGTGAAAGTTCGGATATGTTTTTGTGCATGACTTCCTTCAGCCCGCAGATTTCAACAAGCTCCGGGATTCTTGCGGCAGGGTCGCATCCGTTCATTTTTGCGACATACGAAAGATAATCCTCGACAATCATCTCACCGTAAAGCGGCGCGGATTCCGGCATATAACCGATTTTTGCCTTTGATTCGACCGGATAATCAACCACATTCAGACCGTCAATTTTTATAGTCCCGTCAGTCGGCTCCAGAAAACCTGTTATCATGCGCATGGTCGTGGTTTTTCCGGCACCGTTTGGTCCAAGCAGACCGACAATCTCGCCCGTCTGTATATCAAAGCTGATGTCATCTACAGCCCGGAACGTTCCGAACCTGCGGGAAACGTGTTCAACCTGTATCATTTATATCTCCAGAAAGCTCCGGAAGCATGGTCTGTCCGAAAAACGAACAAAAATCATCTGCTTTCCAAGGCAACTTTGAAAAATTTATTGTTTCATAGCAGTTTACAGTATAAATGATTTTTTTTCCATAAATTCATGTTAGATTGACCTAATTTAATGTTAGGGAATTACTGAATTTTCATGCCGGGTTCCTGAAAAAAAATTTGACCTTTATGAATAATTTCATTAACTTATAGTAAGAAAAAAATGGGGCATACCCCTCAACATATTTTGGAGGAAATTATGAAAATCAAACCTTTGGCAGACCGTGTTCTTGTAAAACAGGCGGCGGCAGAGACAAAAACAGCAAGCGGACTTTACATTCCGGAAACAGCCCAGGAAAAGACCCAGCAGGCAGAAGTCGTTGCCACTGGACCTGGAACAGAGAAAGAAAAAATCACTGTAAAGGTCGGTGAAAAGGTTCTTTACGACAAGTATGCAGGAACCGCAATCAAGATGGACGGAGAAGACTACCTCATCCTCAAGAATTCAGACATCATCGCAGTCGTTGAGTAAACGGACGCAAGGATCATTCCATAAAACCCCCGTCAGTAATATGTCTGCACGGGGATTTTTTGCCTGCAAAAGCTTCATCAAACCACATTTTTCAAAATCCCGCCTACTTTTTTGACTCAGAACGCACATAAAAATCAAAATACCGCGTCATTTTGACACACTTTATTTTGCAAAATTTTGAACTTACTCAAAAATCACGTGATTTTCCATATGGATTGCCCGTAAATCCGATTGAATGGGATGTTTTAAAACTTGGCACGATAATTGCTAGTAATTTATCAGAACCTAAACCGGAGGCATTCGATATGACAAACGAAAAAACGATTATAGAAATGTACTTGAACGAAGTCAGGAAAATACCGCTTCTTACGCGTGAAGAAGAAAATGCTCTGGCAATAAAAGCTGCCGCCGGAGACAAAGATGCCAGGGCTAAAATAGTACGCTCCAACCTGCGTTTTGTTGTGAACGTGGCAAAACAGTACCAGAACCGCGGCCTTGAATTCTCGGATCTGATAAACGAAGGCAACATCGGTCTTTTGAACGCCATAGACAGATTCGACGTGACAAAGGGCTATCACTTTATATCCTATGCAGTCTGGTGGATCCGCCAGGCAATCATGAAAGCAATATGCGAAAAGGGCCGTGCAATCCGTCTGCCGCAGAACAGGGCAAACGAGCTTTCACAGATTGAAAACGCACGCAGGATAATCGGTCGCGAAAAATCAGATGAAAACGAAATAATTGAAATAGGAAACATGCTCGGTATGGAAGCTTCACATGTCCGCGAGATGCTGAACATTTCAAGGGACATGATAAGCCTTGATGCAGATATTGCCGGAAGCTCAGAAACAACGCACTCAATAGGAGAAACGCTTGAAGACACCGTTTCTGAAACGCCGGATACAAGCGCAATCAACAATTCAATGAAAGAAGAGATTTCAGCGGTTCTCGACACACTCCGCCCGAACGAAGCAAAAGTCCTTCGCCTCCGCTATGGTCTTACCGGAGGAAAACCGATGTCGCTCAAAGAAGTCGGCGATGTATGCAACCTTACAAAAGAAAGAATCCGCCAGATTGAAAGAAGGGCAATCGTAAGGATGCAGCACCCGGTCAGAATCGAAAAGCTTGAGGCTTACGTCGCTTAAATCATTACGCGCATGATTCTGAAACCGTTGACTTTTTTGGGAACTGTGTTATATTTGTGAATGAAAGAGCTGCCCGTGATAAGCGCGAGGGATCTGAAAAGATGATTGGACTGCGCCCTTTCCGACTCTTTTTTCAAATGCCGTCTGTGGTTATTCCTTCAGGCGGCGTTATTTTTTCCAAAGCATTGTTTTTCCGTTAAGATAATTTTTTTCTCGAAATAAAAGCACTTTCAACAGTTCAATACACTTCCTTATCATGCACATCCTGTTTCAACGACAAAAAAGCAATGTCCGCACTTTTTCCAATCTTCGCGATGACTATGTTATTTCCTTCACCTTGATAGATTGCATCAAAATCTTTCGCGACAAATTCAATATAATCCCTTGCACATGCAAATCCGTTTGACCTTAACTGTTTCAGTCTGTCAGATCGCTCAATATGTGCAGCCCCGAACCCGTGTCCGTCTTTTTGAAATCCCACTTCAAGGCGTATTTTTCCGCCCTCCCTTTTTATAGCAGACGACATCTCCGGTGTAATCTCCCCGAAATCCCTGCTTCCTGATTTTGTAAGGACATACTCATCAGAAGATTCACTTGGAAGATTCCCTCACTTTTGTGAAAGCGTCGTATCTTGCCAGTCGTAGAAGCTCACGGTCGCGGGTCAAATCTGCTATGCCCAAAGTCAGGTAGCCTGATTGGAGTGTTCCGCTCATTTGTCCGGGGCCGCGCAATTTCAAGTCCTCCTCTGCTATAATGAATCCGTCGGTATTGTTACGGATGGCTTTCATCCTCTGCTTTCCGTCTTCGCTTATGTTTTTTCCATAAATCAAAAAACAATATGACTGCAAATCTCCTCGTCCGACTCTTCCACGAAGCTGATGAAGTTCCGCAAGACCGAATCTGTCGGCATGCTCAATCACTATGCATGTGGCGTTCGGTACATCCACTCCTACTTCAACTACGGTCGTGGCGACAAGCACATTTATTTTTCCAGAGCGGAAATCCTGCAGTATCTTAGTCTGCTCATCCTCTTCGATTTTGCTGTGTATGAGTGCGCATGAAAAATCAGGGTAGATTTTTTTGCTCAAAAAGCTGAACATTTCTTCTGCCGATTTCAATCCGCTTTCAACTTCCTGCATTTCCGCAATCCTTGGATAAACGAAATATGCCTGATGCCCTGCTGCAAGTTCTTTTCTTACTGCATTGTAAACGTCGGACTCTTTTCCCATGACGGTCAGATAAGTTTTTATGGCTTTTCTTCCGTGCGGCATTGACCGGATTGCAGTTATGTCCAGATCACCGAATGCGGTAAGGGCAAGAGTCTGGGGAATGGGCGTCGCGCTCATCATAAGAACGTCCGGGCTGTGGCTGAAATTTCCGCATGTAATCCTTCCCTTGGCGATTATCGATTCGCGCTGGGTCACTCCGAAACGGTGCTGCTCATCGATTACGGCAAGCATCAGATTTTTATACTGGACGTTGCGGCTGAACAATGCATGAGTTCCCACGGCTATATCAACGTTTCCGTCTTTAAGCGCATTGAGAAGTGACTGTCTTCCGGCAGATTTCAGGTTGCCCGTCAAAAATGCGACCCTTACACCAAGAGGCTCCAGAAGCTTTGCGGCATTTTCTGCATGCTGGCGTGAAAGAAGCTCGGTCGGTGCAAGAAGCGCACACTGTCCGCCGTAATCGATCGTCCTAAGGCACATAAAAAAAGCGACGAGTGTTTTACCGGAACCGACGTCTCCCTGAAGAAGCCTCTGCATGGAAAAAGGAGTGCGCGTAAACTCTCGGTTTTTCATCAGCATGGCATTGCATTCATCCTGGCTTTTGTCTATGTCGCGTCCCATTTCTGCAACTGCCGACATCTGTCCTTCTGTGAGCTTGAACGGAAGCCGCTCATACAAAAGTTTCTGCTTGGGTGAAAGCTGTTTTTCAAAAGCCTCTTCTGTTATGACCGGAGTCTGAAAATAAGGCGCTGCATTCGGTGCATCGGATGAATCAGGGACAGAATCAAAAACAGAAGCCTGATCTATGGTCGGGAGCACTCCACGGTGATCTAGCGTTCTCTGCGCCATCTTGTATTCAAAATGATAAAGCTCCTCGTAGATCAGCGTGCGCCGGGCAAGCGAAAGTTCATCCAGATTTTCGGGTGCGTGTATCATGCGGATTGCATCGCTTTTTTTAAGGAGATTCCTTTCCTTTATGATTTCCAAAGGAAGCTCATCGTCAACAGCACGTCCGTAAAGCTTAAGGGCGGTTGAAACAGTTTTTCTGAAAGCTTTTTGTGTAAGTCCTTCTGTAAGCGGATAGACAGGAATAACGCCGCTTCCCGGAACCGATTGGTTTTCAAAATCAGAAAGCTCTCCGTCAGATGAAATCTTTTCTGCCTCAAATGCAGTTGACTGAAGCTTTCCATAACGCACTTCAAATTTTCCGGTGACCAGAATCAGGCTGCCTACAGGAAGTGATTTTTCAAGGAAGGGCCGGTTGAATGCAACGAGTTCAGCAGAACCGCTCCCGTCGTTTATCAAAATCTTCAGTGTGCGCATCCTGCCGTAACCGAACCATTCATGAGCCGTGACTTTGCAGACCGTGTGGATTTTAGAAGATGCAAAATCCTTGAGCTGCACGCGCTTTGTCCTGTCCTCATAATCACGCGGATAGGCAGTCAAAAGATCGGCGACGGTAAATATGTTTAGTTTTGCAAAAAGTCTTGCAGTAGCAGGACCCACTCCGCTCAGATTTTCAACGGCGGCTCCCATGTCACTAAGCTTCAATCACTCTCTCCTGAGAAACAAGGATGTTATTGCCAACGCTTTCGGATTATTCAGTGTTTCCCTAAATTTTTATAAGCCCGATCACATTGCATATCATGCTGAAAACAAGCCAGCCGAGAAGCTGAATCACAAGAAGTACGACAAGTGCCACAATCAGCTGCTTTTTGTAGCTTACGTTTCCGCGGAAAAATATCCGTGAAATGCGTGCCGCAATCTGACCAAGGCTTGAATCGACCGCATTCAAAAGCTGGTTTGACGAATACTCGCTTTTCGTGACAAGTATGACTATGAGCCTGACAAGGAACACGATAATCAAAAATGAAATCAGTGAGCTGACCAAGTTCCAGACAATACCGATCAAAGTCTGAAGCAGGAAGCTCAATGAAAAACCATGCCCCGGAAAACTACCGAGAAGCGCAGAAGCCGCCCACAAAAGACCAAGTCCGAGTGCAGGGCTGAAATCAATCTGACCGATGCGCATCCACTTTATGTTGCGGAAAAGCTTGAGATAAGGATCGCAGACTGCCGCAAGGAATTTACCGAAACCGCTGCTGTTTGCCTGCGGAATCCACGTAAAAATCAAGCGCAAAACACAAAGGATTGCGTATATCGACACGAACGAAGAAAGTATACTGAATATAAACATGGCTCCAACCTCTGATTTTCCCTATTCACACCAAACGTCTTTTACGAACGGCAAATCTTTAAGGACCTGCACGGTTTCCGCATCAGATTTTGTTGTCATCTGGGAGTTTGCTTTTACGATATAGCTTTTTCCTTCTATATCAATATGAAAATATACAACACAATTGCCCTGACCGCCAAATAAAAATTCTTTCATTTCGTTGATTTCGCCCGGATTTTTAAATCCGCTTTCCATCTGCACGTGAACCGACGTTATTGATTTTTTCTGAAGCTCGTTCGGATCTTCGACAGATTCCACGACCAGCGTTGGTGTTTCCCTCGTTCCGTCAACGCGCCCCTTCAATGCATAGACACCTTCGTTATGGATTTTCTGAGAAAGCTCCGTCCATACGTTCGGGAAGAAAGTTACGTCGATCGCACCCTTGAAATCAGCAAGCTTGGCAAAAGCCATCTGGGTTCCCTTTTTGGTCATTATGGATTTCAGTTCCTGGATCATGCCGATTGCAATATAAGTCCTTCCGCTGTTCCGTGTCTGCCATGGATTTTTACCGCTTGCCGCAAGGGAATCTTTCAATGCCTTGTCCTCTTTTCCGAGCCGGTCAATGTTGTCGCTGTTCACGGTCACGCATTTTTCGATTGCATCACGCCAGTCATCAAGAGGATGTCCGCTTACAAAACAGCCGATCAGCTCTTTTTCCATGTTGAGGAGCTCCATCTTAGGCATCTCCTCCACTTCCTCGAATTTATACTCAACGAATTCCTGTATGCCGGTGTTTTCAAAAAGACTTATCTGTCCGCTGTCGGCTCCAAGGCGTTTCTTTTCCTCGTAGCTTACAGCCTGCTCATAGTTCAGGATAAGGGTGGCGCGGTTTTTGTCCAGACGGTCGAATCCTCCGGTTTTTATGAGGACTTCTATGGCTTTTTTGTTCACGTCATGGAAATCTATGCGGCTTATAAAATCAAGGAAAGACGCAAAAGGACCGTTCGTTTCCCTTTCACGCACTATCGCCTCTGCAGCCCCCTGACCCATGCCCTTTATTCCCATGAGTCCGAACACTATGCGGCCGTCAACTACATCAAAAATTGAGTCCGACCGGTTAACGTCCGGCTGATCAACCGGGATTCCCATTTTACGGGCTTCTTCTATATAAACAGGAATCTTGTCGGTGGACGTTATTTCGTTCGTAAGGTTTGCCGCCATGAATTCAGCAGGTCTGTTGGCCTTGAGCCATCCGGTACGGTAAGCCACTACCGAATATGCGGCTGCATGCGACTTGTTGAATCCGTATCCTGCAAACGGAACCATTATGTCGAAGATTTCATCGGCATGTTCTTTCGTAAATCCCTGTTTGAGGGCACCTTCCTCAAATTCCTTCTTTTTTCCCATAAGGACTTCGGGTTTCTTTTTTCCCATGGCACGGCGGAGCATATCTGCAGCACCCAGGGAGAATCCTGCAATCTTCTGGGAAACCTGCATGACCTGTTCCTGATAGACCATTACTCCGTAAGTTTCCTTAAGTATGTCCTCAAGGCACGGATCTGGATAATGGATGGTCTCAGGCTTCCATTTTCCGTCGATGTAGTTCGGGATAAAATCCAGAGGTCCGGGGCGGTAAAGGGCGTTCAATGCGACAAGCTCTTCAATGCACCTTGGTTTTGCCTGACGGAGGATTTTCTGCATTCCCGGAGATTCAAACTGGAAGATTGCAACCGTGTCCCCCCGGCAGAAAAGGTCGAAGGTTTTTTCATCGGTTTCGCTCACTTCTTCGGCATGGAAATCAGGTTCCCCGGCTTTTTTATGCTTGTTGATTATGTTTTCCGCATAACGGATAAGAGAAAGCGTCTTCAATCCAAGGTAGTCGAATTTTACAAGTCCGCACGGCTCGATTATGTCCATAGTGTACTGCACTGCCTTGCTTCCGGTCTTGTTGTCCTTGAATACCGGCGCCCAGTCAGGAAGAGCGGTAAGTCCGATGACCATTCCCGATGCATGGAGACCGGTGTTTCTGTTCACGTTCTCAAGCTTTTTGCACAGCGCGAACATTTTTTGATAGAGGTCGAATTTTTCCTTGTCGTTGTTGAAATGCTCCATCTGGGTGTACGGAATCAGCTGTCCGTTGTCGGGATGCTTTTCGTCAGGCGGAGTGAATGCGTCCTTGAGCTTTGCCTTAGGGTTGTCCGGGATACAGGCTTTCATGAGGTTCACTTCCGAAAGCGGTATCTCAAGGATTCTTCCCACGTCTGCAATGCACTGCTTCGGTTTGAGCGTTCCGAAAGTGACTATGTGTCCTACCTGGGGTTCGCCGTAAAGATCGACCGTATGCTCGATAATCCTCTGGCGGAATTCGAAGTCCATGTCCACGTCAAAATCAGGCATGGATACGCGCTCAGGGTTGAGGAAGCGTTCGAAAATCAGCTTGAAGCGGAACGGGTCTATGTCCGTAATCGTCATGCAGTAGGCTACAAGGGAACCAGCTCCAGAACCACGGCCAGGTCCTATCGGGATTCCGTTTCTTTTTGACCAGTTGATGAATTCCCAGACGATCAGAAAGTAGCCGGAAAATCCCATGTTGAAGATTATGCCAAGCTCATACTCGCATCTTTCCCTTATTTCCGGGGTGATTTCCTTGTAGCGTTTTTTAAGCCCCTCCTCGACAAGGTAGCGGACATATGCATCCTGATTTTTCGTGTAGTCATCACTTATCTGAAATTCCTTAGGAAGCTCAAAGCGCGGAAGGCATGTCTTAAGCTCCTGAGTCTTGTACTGATGGATGGTAAGGTCGCACATGGAGGCGATTTTGAGTGTGTTTTCCATTGCCTCAGGGTATTCAGGGAAAAGCTTTGCCATCTCCTCATCGGTTTTCAAATACCATTCCTGACCGGATGCATACATGCTGAGCCTGTTCGGATCCCTAAGAGTTTTTTTTCCGCCTATGCAGACAAGGGCATCCTGAGCGTCTGCATCTTCTTTAAGGCAATAATGCACGTCATTCGTAAGTACAATCGGAATGTCCAGGTCCCTTGCAAGCTTTATGAGTTTCGGGGCGACTTTTATCTGGTCTTCAAGCCCGTGATCCTGGATTTCTATATAATAATGGTCAGGGCCGAAAAG
>JAFOTA010000043.1 GCA_017421145.1 Treponema sp. | reverse complement strand
GCTGATTTTTGACGATTGATTTAAGCTCGTTGATTTCTGCACGCTGTTCGCCGATTATGATTTGGTTTTTATCATCCGTCTTTCTGATTAATTCACGGAGACGAGGAGTCCAAATCAAGGTCAACGGAACGGACAGGACTGCACATGCGATTGATGAAAAGATTACCGCAAGATTTTTTGCACTTCCGACGGACAGTTTTGATGAAAGGAAGATTGTGCCTCCCATTGCTGCAATCAGAATCATGCTTGTGCATATCGCCGCAACAAGGGATGCGAGGTTTTTCGCAGGAGAAAAAAGGACGTTCCAGAATTTAGACTTGAAAAAATTTCCCATTGTTTTCCAATCTCCGCTCCGGCTTTAAAATATGAAGCCGACGGTCAATGCCTGTACATCATCCGTCGGTTGCGTTTGATTTCAGTGATTGAAAAGATTTTTGAAAAAATCGACAATCTTGCTGAAGAAATTCTTTATGCTTATGACCAGCGTAGTTCCGGCCGTGAATGTTCCGATTGCACTTCCGAGTGAAGAAAGTACGAATACCAGAAGCACCTTGAGGATTCTGTTTCTGTAAAATCCCTTGAGCGAATTGGAATCGTTCTGGATGTTTTCCATGTCTTCGACTTTCGGTTTTCCTACGAATGCCTGTACGATTCCCGTCACCAGTCCGACTCCTACGGCAGGGCAGAGTGAAGTTATCGGTGCCGCTATGAATGCTGCGAGTATGGTCAAAGGATGTCCGCCTGCAATGAGAGTACCGATTGCCGCAAGTATCGAATTGTTCAGAATCCAGGTCTTGAGCATGTCGGTTCCGGTTTTTTTACCGCCGAAGATGAATCCCAGCACTATGAGAGTGACAATCAGTATCGGAATTATCCATGAGGCAATCTTTCCTGCAACCGTTTTTTTAGGCACGAAATCAATGTCTGAACAGTCGCTTTTCTGTTCTCCGGATGCGAGCCTCTTCAGGTTTTCTTCAACGCCCGGAAGATGTCCTGCTCCCAATACCGCAAGAACCTTGTCGCCTTGTGATTCCCAAATGTGGCTTGCAAGATAACGGTCGCGTTCATCAATCAGAACCTGCTTGACTTTCGGCATGTAATCGGAAAGCTCGTTCATCATGCTGTCCATTTCGGACGACTGCTTGAGTTTTTCGATTTCGGACGGATCTGTTTCTTCCTTTGAAAATGCGCTTGCAATCAGTGCGGAAAGAAGCTTGCATTTTCCCCAGAGCGAATTGACGGACCATGCACGCCTCAATGTCGTTGCAATTTCCCTGTCTACCATCACCTGAGGTATGTTCATCTCTTTTGACTTGTTGATTGCGGCAACCATTTCTTCACCGGGTTTGACTCCGGCGTTCTGACCCATGCGCTTCTGATATCCGGCAAGAACTATGTTTGCAAGCATCAGGAAACCCTGCCTGTTTTTCAGGACCTTTATGATGTCCATCTTGCGCCAGGCTTCCGGGTCTTCAAGCGATGCGAGCCTTTTTTTATCAAGCTCAATGGCTACTGTGCTCGGCTTTTCGCTTTCTATGGTATCGGTGACTTCCTTTATGCTTTCGGCTGAAACGTGTGCCGTTCCGACCAGGACGAATTCGCGTCCATTGAGGGATATCCTGCGCTGCGTCTGGGTGCTTGCCGGCTGTTCGACTTTTTCACCCTCAACGTTTGCGCCTGATTCTTTTTCCTCGCTTTCAATCTGCTCGTCATTTTTTGACATTGCCTAGATCTCCCATTTTCCATTCTGCAATCCTGTATTCAAAGAACTGCGGACTGTTGAGTTTTACCACTTCCATGAAATATTTGTTGGAAGCTTCGGTTCCGCCCATCATATCATAAAGGAGACCAAGATAAAAATACATTTTTCCCTTTTTGTTTCCGTTTGTAAGGGCTGCAATTTTCTGAGGAAGAGGCATTTCTCCTGCCAAATCGTGGTAGACGCGGAGAATCTGATAGTCTATCGTGCTGCGGTCGAGCTTTCTAAGGACGTTGTCGCTGTATTTTTTTGCGTTGAAGCTGTCCTTTTCCATGTAATAGCAGTAGGTCACCATCAGCGGATAGGAAATGTTGTCCTTGTTGTAGTCGTAGCATTTCATGAACGATTCGCGGGCAAGCTTCCAGTTTTTCTCGTGGATTGCAAGTATTCCGATGCTTTCGTATGCGTAGAAATAGTCGGGGTTCGTCTTGATGACCATCTGATAGTCGTTGAGGGCTTCGGTGAATTTATCCTGCTCGTCATAAACTCCCGCCCTGTATGCATAGGCCAAAAAATAATCCGGTTCCAGTTCAATCGCCCTGGTCCAAGCCTTTTCCGCATCCGAGTAGTGACCAAGATTGCGTTCGTACATTCCGTAGTCCATTACGTAATCGTAGTTCCATGAATCGCGTTTGACGGCTTCGTATGCATAGTCGCGTGCAACCTTGTTTTCTCCGTTTGCTGCGGCAAGTTTTCCAAGATAATGGTAGGCATCTGCACAGTCGGGGTCTATGGCAAGGATTTTGTTGAAGGTTGATTTTGCCTTGTCGTCATCTTCCAGATAATAGGAAGCTTTTCCGAGCCCGAAGAGAGCATCGACGTTGTTTGCATCGTTTGTCAGTGCCTTCTGATAATATGAACGTGCGGAATTGTACTGTTTCCTTGAAAACTGCTGTTGAGCCAGTGCTATGTTTGCTTCCGGATTGTACTGGTCGATGGCAATTACGGCCTTGATGTATGAGTTCCAGTCTGCCGTCTTGTTCTGTGCCTTTGCAAGCGTTGCGGCAAGATTCAATACGTCCACGTTCTTCGGATTCTTTGCAAGCAGGGACGTTACGATTTTCTGTGCGTCAGCCGTTTTTCCCGAACTCAAATAAAGTGAAGCCTTGATTATCTGAAGGTCAACGTCGTCCGAGTAGTCTTTCGGAACGTCGTCAAAGAGTTTGAGAGCCTCTGTAATCCCCTTTTCAGAGAGCTGTTTCTGCAAATTCTTTATGAATGAAGTCTTTGAAAAGCCCTTGATGCTGTCAGGGAGAAGTTTTGTCGACATATCAGGTTCAGGACTTTTTCTTGCGGCAAATGCACCGTTTCCAATCAAGCTGATTCCTATGCTGATAGAACAAACCAAAAATTTCTTGCAAAAAGATTTCATACTGCACCTCAAGCCGGTTTTACCCGGTTAGTTTGATGGGGAATCCCACGTTTCCCCGTTTTTTTATGCGGTCGCACAAAGAGATTGACTGCCTGAATGCGATTCACTTGCTTTTTATATCCTTAATAGATAAAATAAGCTAATGCAAAGGTATCCAGTTAGAAAATTTCTAGGACTTATAGCCCTTTACGCCGTTCTTATTGTCGGCATTTTAGTATTACAGTTTAAGACGGAATCCGTGTTTACCAAATCAAGCGGCAGCCTCCGGATTTCCATGGCTCAGACTCAGGGAACTGAAAATGAAATGAAGCTGAAAAATCAGTTTCAGGTGACTTTTCCAGGACTCATGATGTCCGTTGATGAATCAAATCCTGCCGTTTCCTATAATTCTCAGGCTCAGGATGATGTCCACAATCTGGTTCTGGAATCATACAAGGAGAATTACGGGGGCAACGACGGTGCAATTCAGCTCAATTTTACCGACGGAAGCTATATAGTTTTCCAGGTTTCCCAGTCGAAAATCAACGACAGGGACTCTGAATCGCTTCTGATTGCTGCATTTCCTGCCAACGGTCAAGACGACGTGATTTCCCTTCCATATACGCGACGTAATGTTTCATGAGGCGGCGTTTGGTGAAGCGGCTTCCAGAATATCTGAAGTTGTGCGCGACGATCTGGAAAAGAGTTTTGCCACAGGCCGGGTAAGCAAGTATAAAATGGAAAATACACCGGAAAAGTTC
>JAFOTA010000042.1 GCA_017421145.1 Treponema sp. | reverse complement strand
GGCGCGTTCCTCACTCTCCAGTATCTGTCTGCGCAGTCTGGCGATCGAAGCGTCGGCATCCTTAAGGCTCTTGTGGATGTTGAGCTGAACCTGTTTCAATTCGCGGGTGCGGGTCTCGTAAAGCTCGGCGAGCCGCTCATAGTACTCAACCGCGCGTTCCGTATCGCCGACGGCTTTGTAATAGTCGGCCAGCGTACCGGTCACGGTGAGCTGTACCATCGTATGGCTGTTGTTTTTGCCGTATGACGGTCGAAACGAAGAGCCTGTTGTTTTCCGCGCAAAAATCCCGGTTGCTTTGATTATAGGGGCGGAGGGTATCGCTGTCGGAATGAGCACGAAGATTCTTCCATATAATATCCGCGAAGTTCTGGAGGCGGAAAAAAAGGCCTTGAGGGGTGAGAGTTTTGAAATCTACCCGGATGTTCCGACAGGTGGTCTTATCGATGTCTCCGGCTACAACGACGGAAACGGAAAATTGATTACGCGCGCAAAGTTCGACATGAGCGATGAAAAGAAAATCGTAATCACCGAGCTTCCTGTTGATTCGACATCCGAAAGTCTTATGAACTCAATCGAAAGCGCATACAAGAGCGGAAAGCTAAAAATCTCTTCGATTGATGATTTCACGACCGACCACTGCCAGATTGAAATAAGGCTTCCACGCGGAGTCTATGCAAAGGATGTCGAAAAAGCATTGTATGCGTTCACCGACTGCGAAAAATCAATCAGCTGCCAGATGCTTGTCATCAAAGACAATATGCCTGTCGCGATGACCGCAACCGAAATCATAAAATACTATGCGAAAAAACTCACGCAGATTGTAAAGGACGAGCTTGAATTCGAGCGGGCAAAACTCACTGAGGAACTTCATGCAAGAACCCTTGAGCGCATTTTTATTGAGGAAAGAATCTACAAAAAGATTGAGCAGATGAAGACCGCCGAGGATGTGAACAATGCCGTGAAAAACGGATTCAAACCGTTCAAAAAGGAGCTTGTCCGCGAAATCACCGACGACGATGTGGATTCCCTTTTGAAAATTCCAATCCGCCGCATCTCGCTTTTCGACATCAACAAAAACCGCGACCAGGTTACGGCAATCAACGCAAGACTCAAGGAGATTGCAAAAAGACTCAAGCACCTCACCGACTGCGCGATTGAATATCTGGACGCTATGCTCGCAAAGTTCAAGCCGGAAGATTTGGAGCGGCGCACGCAGATTGCAAAATTCACGTCAGTTGATGCCAAGGCAATCGTAAAGAGGGACATACCGCTGCGCTACGACGGTGCGAAGGGCTATCTCGGAACTTCTGTTTTCGGCGGCCAGGAGATGCTCAAGGTGACAAGGTTCGACAGGATTTTCATAATGCGGAAATCCGGAATCTACACGGTATGCGATGTTCCTGACAGGCTTTTTGTCGATACGGGTATGTGGTATTGTAATTATGCGGACAAGGAAATAATTTCGTCCGTGCTTTTCACGGTGATTTACCGCGACATGAAGACGAAGCAGTGTTACATCAAAAAATGCCGCATCCCGAGCTGGATTATGAACAGGGATTACATGCTTGCTCCCGAGGGAACGGAAGTTCTCCATGTTGACACAAGGGAAAAATTTGAGTTCACGCTGCACTATGTCAAAAAGCCCAGAATCAAAATCAAGGAAGAGGTTTTCAATTCCGCGGACTTTGAGGAAAAGGGACACAAGGCGCAGGGAGTCAGGCTTTCAACTCAGGAAACCGATTCTGTCGAGATACAGAAGGACGGCGAACTTGATTTGGACGGTCAGTGAAAATTGGAATGAGAGATGGAAAAAATAAACACCCTGAAACCCGACTATAAAATCATGCGGATGATTTTGAACCAGTGCCTTTCTCTGAACAGGGGACGGGCATTGTCTGTCATCCTTTTGAAATTTTTTTTGCAGTCACTTCTTTTGGTTGCCGCGATGACTCCGATTTACATTGGACTTTATTCCAGTGGGATAAGTGTTCTCGGAATTTTTTCTTCATGCCTCCTTTTTCTTGTGGCTTGCGCGGTTGATTTCATCCTTGAGTACGGCCAGTCCGTCTCTTGCTCACGGATGGTCGAGAAAAAAAATGTCACCGTGGGATATTTGTTTTCGGGTTTCAGGGACAGGGCGAGGAAAAAGATTTTTCTTTCGTCGCTTTTTCTCACTTTGATTTCGGTAGCCGTTGTTGCGGTCGGAATTTTTATTTTCTGGAAGATACTCGACTCATCGGGCTTGCTTGATATTTATTTATCCGTTTCTGAAAATCTTGATTCGGATGCCATTTTTAGGCTCAGGGAAGCGTCTGAAAAAATTGCCGAGATTTCCGGTAACATGACTTGGCTTATGACGATTCTCATTTTGATTGTCCGTCTTCCTTTCATTTACCTGTGGCTCGTAATCTACAGGCGCGGAGATCTTGGAGTGTTCAGGGCGATGAGAATTTCTGCCTCGCTTTTTTTCCGCCAGATGTTCAGGTTCATCGGATTTGTAATCTACGTCTCCTGGAAAGAGGCGCTTTCGCTTCTTGTTCTGATTCTGCTGAGCAATTTTCTTTCGTCTGACATTGTTCCCTATGGATTCAGGTTTTTAACGCTTGTCGTATCAATCATGCAGCTTGTGGAGGAAGTCAGGCTCCTGGTCAAAATCAATCTCTCAATTCCCGTTTATTTTTATTCGATGACCGGAATACTTGAAATCCATCTTTCGGAATATAAAAAAGAAGATTC
>JAFOTA010000041.1 GCA_017421145.1 Treponema sp. | reverse complement strand
TATTGGTTCAGCTGTTACTATTGGTTGTTCAGCTATATCTTTTGTAGTATTTGTTCTTTTGGATGAAAACAACAGAATAAGGAGAAAAGCCGGAAGATACAGACCCTCAGAAGGCAAGAGGGTAGGTAGATGGCAACTATTCAGGATAAATTAAATATTCTTGCAAGTACGACTCAGGTTGCGGAAGACGGTACCGTTCTTACTCAGGATGAGCTTGAGGAAGAAAAGAGGAAGTCAAGCGTAATCGATTACAAGATGGTTACTTTTTCGCTTGCTGGAAAGGATTATGCCATTGACATCATGAAAGTGAAGGAAATTGCAAAAGCCGGTCACTTTACATATGTTCCGAACACCTTGCCTTTCGTACTTGGCGTGCATAACCTCCGCGGTGAAATCATCTCGATCATCGACCTGAGGAAGTTCTTCAACATTCAGGTTCCTGACCGTGCTGACGATGCCATGGAAAACATGCTTATCGTAACGGTCGGCGAGCAGACGTTCGGTGTGGTCGTTGACGGAATCGACAAGGTCGTCGGAATCCAGAAGAGCACCATACAGCCTCCGCATCCGCTTTTCGGAGACATCAATATAAAATACATCTCCGGTGTTGTGGAAGCCCAAAAAAGGTTGTATATTCTTCTTGATATTGATAAGATTTTCGGAGTCAAGTCACCTGAAGAAGAAAAGCAGATGGCCGAGACTGCGAAGAATCAGATCATGCAGCGTCAGGCTGTTGCGGCAGAGCTTGCGGCAGAAAGGGCAGAGCATAGGGAGGCACCTGTTTCTCAGGAAGAATCCGAGGAGGTCGCTCATAAGACTGAGGAAGTGGACCTGAACTTTATTTCAGATTCGCTCCAGTCATTGAAGAAGTTTACGATCAGCCCTGTGACTGAAGAATGGGCTAAAAAACGTTATATCGAATGGAAAAAGGAAAGGGGAGCCGATAAGACCCAGCTTGAAGGCGAAGCCGATGCTGAAGCTTTCCTGAAGCCTTTCTATTCAAGATGCAACCAGACATGGTGGTCTGACGATTATGCCAAGGAAGTTGCGAAAGTGCTTCCTGAAAACAACGCAAGGAACATCGTTGTCTGGAATCCTGGATGCGGCAAGGGATATGAATCATATTCTTTGGCATGTATCCTCAAAAAGAGATATCCGTCTGCAAGGATAAGGGTTTATGCCCATGACATCGATTTGCTGAGCGTATCCAACGCACCTCTCATGGTAGTGGGCGAACAGGCGAGCATGGGTTGGTACAGGCCTTATCTGACGAAGAATGTCAGCGGAGAGTATGTGTTCACACAGGAGATCAAGGACATGATCATGTTCGAGTATCATGACTGCGTAAACACCAACAGCCTTCCGCCTATTGATATTGTTTTTGCACGTGATATAATATCATTCCTCCCTGAGGCTTCTCAAAGAACCATAATCGATGACTTTGAGGAAAAGGTCAAAGGAAACGGCTTGATAATTGTAGGTGATAATGAAAATATTTCATTGCCCGGCTGGTCAAAAAAGACTGTCGGAAGCATTGGAGTATATTCCAAATAAAATATGGGAAAATTTGTTTCCTAAGTATAAAAAAGGGGGAACCGATGAGAGTTGAGTACATTAACCCGTTCGTCGAGACATCATACAGGGTTTTGAAAGAAGTTCTTGGTGGTGCAGAAGTAAAAAGAGGTGACTTGTATCTAAAATCCACTGCTATGCCTGTCATGGGCGTTGCTGCATTGGTCGGATTGGCCGGAGACGTTGAAGGACGGGTTCTTTTTGATATGACCTATGATACGGCTCTGAATATTGCGTCAAGAATGAATGATGAAGAACTTCCTTCATTTGATGATTTGGCAAAGGCTACGATCAGTGAGCTGGCAAACTTGATTACCGCGCAGGCTGTAACCAAGCTGCATGAATTGGGTTTCAAATTTGATTTGACTCCACCGGCTCTTTTTGCAGGTGAGAATATGGAAATCGCTGCTCTTGGCGGCGGTGAAGAAAGCGTCGAGGCTCTTATTGTTCCGCTGATCACGGAATATGGAAAAATAGAAGTCAACGTTGCAATTCGCGAACGTCAGTAGATAAGGGGTATATAGTTATGAAGACTAAACAGGATTTTCCTATAACGGATGACCGACAGCCGGAAGGACTGAAAGAGGACGGCTCAAAGTTTCGTGTATTAGTCGTTGATGATTCTGCATTCGTTGCAAAACAGCTTACGCAGATTCTTAGCAGCGATGGTTACGAAATTGTTGCTACAGCGGCAGATGGAAAAGAAGGTGTTGACAAGTATAAGGAACTCTGTCCAAATGTCGATGTCGTAACTATGGATATCACTATGCCGCGCATGGATGGTATTACAGCTCTTGAGCAGATCATGGCTTTTGACAAGAATGCAAAGGTCGTAATGGTTTCTGCACTTGGAAAGGAAGAGCTTGTCAAGAAGTCTTTGATGGCTGGTGCAAAGAACTACATCGTAAAACCTTTGGACCGCAAGAAGGTTCTTGAGCGCATTTCTGCATCTTTGAAATAGGGAATGCAGAGCCTCTAGGAATGTATTTTTCTAGAGGTTACGCCTGTTCGGTTCATATTTTACGCTTCTCATAAAACGCTGTGGGCATGTTATGCTTGCGGTGTTTTTGTGTTTTCTTAACAAACGGAAGGTTTTATTCGAGCGGAGGGGTTGGTGATTATGTGCCTTCCCCGTTGTTTTTAGAGGCGGAATGTATGAAAAAAAGAAGGGACTTTCCGAAAAGCTTATGGCATACGGTCATCGGACATCCGGTTCCTGATCTCCCGGAAGCTGATTTTTGCATGCCTGTGCCTGGCGGACTGCCCCTCTATGCTTTTGTAGTTTTTATAAGGAATGTTCCGGTCTTTACGGATTATTCCAGTGTCTCGTCTATGATCTTCGTGTCGGGCGTAGCGTTCTTTTTGATTGAGCTTACGCCGTTCTTTACGCCTGCCTGATCCTTGTAGCTTTCTCCGACGGCGATGATCTGTCCGTTGCGTGCCTTGAGCCTGAACCTGAATTCTCCCTTCTTGTCCTTGTATATCTCGTACTTCGGGCAGCTGAGCTTTTCGTATCCGTCTTTTGTCTGGTCCTCAACGTCTGAGCCGGAATTCTTGATTATGCTTGCAATCCCGTTTTTTGCGGCAGCCTTTGTCTTGTAGACTTCCGAAGTCGCGATAATCTCTCCGTTACCTGCATGGAGATTGAACATAATGCCTGTCTTTGCCTTTTTAATCACGAATTTTCCCATACACAACACCTCTGAGTATTTTATCTGCAATTATCCGGAACTGCCTTGGATACTGAACGTATCAACAAACTGCTCCCGACTCATTAATTATAAGCCACAAATCCTGATTTTGCAAGAAAATAAATGCACGGCAGATTTTTTCTCCGCTGACTGATGGACTTTCATCCCGATGTTGATTATAATCTTCAATTATGCTTACATTCATTACGATTGTCTGTCTGGTCGGTATGCTCGTTTTTCCGACGCTGATGCTTGTGTTTGCGTATCCCGTGAGCCATAAGATTGCGTTGTTCTGGTCGAACTACATCACCACGCGTTCTGCAAGGCTTTTTTTTGCAATCCTGAAGCTCTACAGGGGATTTTCTTTTGCCGGTGACAAGGAGTCCAAGAAGGGGCTGCCTGAGCAGTTTTTGGTTTTGTCCAATCACCAGAGCCTCGTGGATATAGTGGTTTACCTTTATTATTTTGCAGGCCGTGAGGTGCGTTTCGTTGCAAAGGACACTCTCGGAAAGGCTCCTATGGTCGGAAAAATGCTCAGAACCCAGGGACACTGCTTTATTCCAAGGAAGGGAAGCCCCGCGGTAGCCATGAGGAGATTGCAGAAATTCGCAAAGCGTGCCGTAGAAAAAAATCAGATTCCCGTTATTTTCCCGGAAGGAACGAGAAGCCGTGACGGTAATCTAGGACAGTTCTATTCCGCAGGATTCAGGAGAATCGTTGAAAACGCCCGGATTCCTGTAGCAGTGTGCGCGCTTGACGGTGGCTACAAGCTTTCAAGGCTCACCGACATATTGAAAAACCTGAGAAAGGGTGAGTACCGCGTGAAAGTACTCAAAGTTTACGATCCGCCTCTTACCAAGGACGATGAGAAGAAAATCCTTGAGGAAAGCAGGAGTCTTATACAGAATCAGCTCGACGAGTGGAGAAAACTTCCAAAAAACACCCCCGTGGCGTGATTCACCAACTTGACAATTATTGATAAAATTGTGTAATATCGATATACCAAATTTACTGATGGAGGAAGATCATGGCTGGAACCAGTAAGAACTCTCGTACAACGGTTGCGACTCAGAAATTTTTCTGCCCGGATTGTGGCGGTGAAATTATCATGAAGACAATGTTCGAAAAAGGCAGACTTAGAAATCTGGCGGAGTGCCAGAAGTGCAAGCGTGTCGAGAGACGTCCTAAAGACTTCAACAAATAAGGAGCCTTGCAATTTTTCAGCTCTGCTGTTTTCATCCATAAAGCAGCTGAATATTTGATTATTAATTTTTCATTCAATCGAGTGGATTGGATATCCATTTTGGAGGTAATACTTTGGCAGACGAAAAGAAAGTTGCAGTAAAGAAATCATCTGCAGAAAAAAGACATGCACAGAGTGAAGTTCGCCGTTTGCGCAATAAGGCTGTAAAGTCAACATGCCGCACAAGCGCAAAGAAATTCGTGGCGGCCGTGCAGAAGAAAGATCAGGAAGAAGCCAAGAAAGCATTGGTTGCTTTGCAGTCAGAATATGATACAGCAGTACGCAAGGGTGTAATCCACCGCAATGCAGCTTCACGCAAGAAGAGCCGCATGTACAAGCTGTACAACGTCACTTTCAACGCATCTGCAGCAGAAGCAAAATAAGATCTTTCACCGATATCCTGAATTTTGTTTTCTGTGATGACGGAGGTTTGTATGTCTGCAAAGAAAGTGACTAAATATGATTTGGTTGAAGCTGTTTACAAAGATACAAATTACGAAAGAAAAATGGTTCAGGATGTCATAGAGCGCCTTTTGGAAGAAGTAAAACGCTCCCTAGGAAGCGGTGAAACGATAGAGCTGCGCGGTTTCGGTACTTTCGAGCCACGGTTGCGCAAAAGGCGTTCAAAGGCAAGAAATCCGAAAACTGGTGAGGATATTCTATCCGTTGCTCCTCACTATGTGGCGGCTTTCCGTGCGGGTCAGGATTTAAAAAACAGCCTGCTTGCACTCGCCGTGAAAGATTGAATTTTGATTTCTGAAAATTTGAAGATAGTTTCGTGCTTGTCCTGAAAAATCTGCTTCTTGTTCTGATATCGTCATTTTTATTTTTTATATCTCATCCCAACATGATTTTCCAAGAGGGGCTTGCTCCTGTTGGTTTTATTGCGCTTATACCTGTTTTTTTTGTTGTTTCAAACTCAAAGATAAAAAATGCCTGGGCATACGGTTTTTTGTACGGTGCGTCGGCATACGGGCTTTTTTCGTATTGGCTTGCAGGATTCAGTCCTTTTACCATCTACATAGGCGTTCCTGCTTTCGGTGTCGTTATGGCGCTTGTTTTTGAGGCAATGTGCGCGGCCAAATCCATGTATCCTGAAAAAAAGTTCTATATCATGGCCTTGGTGTGGCTTGCATATGAATTCATAAAGACCAAGGGGTTTTTGGGCTATCCATACGGCATAATCGGCTATACGCAGTGGAACGTTCCTGTTATGGTTCAGTCCGCTTCGATCGGAGGCGTGTGGTGGGTTTCGCTGCTATGCGTGTCTTTTTCGGCTGTTGCTGCACGTTTTTTGGAGTGCATTTTTGATCGTAAGGAAAAAAAACTTTCGTTCGGGCTTTCTGCGGCAAATTTTTTCAAAGGCGAAAGGATTCCGTTTGTCTTGGTTTCAGGGCTTTTTTTGTTTTCGCTTTGCTACGGAACCATCAGGCTGAATGTCGACGGAACACAGTACAGGAAATCTACCGTCGCATGCATACAGAACAACACGGACTCGAACAAATACGGATTTGAAGTCTACAAGCGTGATGTCGCAGCCTTGAAGAATCTTACCGAATCTGCTTTGGATGAAAATCCCGGAATTGATTTTATAATCTGGCCGGAAACAGCCGTTGTGCCGCCGTTCCTATACAACTATGCGAGTGAATCCAATGCAAACCGGCATAGAATGGTGCTTGACCTTATTGATTTCATGTCATCGCATGACGCGTGCTTTGTTTTCGGAAACCAGACGAGCGTTGACAACGGCGGAGAATACCCTGACGACTACAATTCTGCCCTGGTTTTTGACGTGCGAAAAGAAAACGTGAATCCTCCCGATCCTGGTTTGTACTGCAAAATCCATCTGGTTCCTTTCACCGAGTATTTTCCCTATGAAAAAATATTCCCGAGGCTTTATGAAATGCTTTTGATGGGAGACACCCACCTTTGGACGCCGGGTTCTGATTATACGGTCTTCAATGAAAGGGGCGTTTCTTTTTCAACTCCGATCTGCTTTGAGGATTGTTTCGGAAACCTCTGCCGGTCGTTCGTAAAAAACGGTGCGCGCTGCCTTTTCAACCTTACGAACGATTCATGGTCAAGGAGCGTGCCGTGCCAGACCCAGCATCTTTCAATGGCGGTATTCAGGTCGGTGGAAAATGCCGTTCCGTCTGCAAGGGCTACTGCAAGCGGTGCCACGTGCTTCATTGACTCACGCGGAAGGATCTACGGAAAGACAAGATATTTTGCAAGGAATTATTCATGCGCGGAAATCAACGTTCCTGAAAATTACAGCCCGACGATCTACAACAGGTTCGGAGACTGGCTTCCTTTGCTGGAAATCCTGGTCCTTGTTTTCCTGATCGTTTTCAGGGCGGTTCTTTTTTTAAGGCGCAAAACGCACGCTCACTTGAAAAACAGTGCTGAAATGGAGTAGAATGGCTATATGGCAAACGAACTTTTGAACATGACGGTTTTTGGTCAGGAAACCGAATTTGACGGTGTACTTAATTTTACTGACAATCTCGTTATTACCGGACGTTTCAACGGAACGATCGATGCGACCGGTGCATTGGAAATAGACAGGACGGCCGTGTGCATCTGCGACAAGATGAGCGCAAGGTCAATAGTTGTTTACGGAATGGTGACCGGTGATCTTGAAGCCACTGAACGCGTGGAGCTGTGCCGTGGAAGCAAGGTCAAGGGAGACATCAGGACGACGAACCTCAGGATTGCCGACAACGTTGAATTCGAAGGCCAGGTATCGATGATAGACAACATGCCTGACGTTAACATTTTCTCGGTGGCATCAGTGGAATACAAGAATGCCATCGTAATGAAAAATCCGGACGCTGATCTGTAGATTGGAAAATCTTCCGGGAAGGGTAGCCTTGAGAAAATCCTCTTTTAGTGCATTGGCGTTATTTTTCTCTTTTTTTCTCTTTTCTTGTTCCATAAGCGAGGAATACTATCAGGAATACAACGTGGACACGATCAGAAAAACCGTCATGCAGATTTCCGAAAAGACTTACTGGACACGCGACATTGATGGTTCCATATTGTCGGGAAGCACGTTCGGAGCCGAAGGAATCAGCAGGAGCATTACGGCAAATCCCATGAACGCTTTTGCATCCGGTGCGGAAGATCTTTATGAGCCTGTCTATCCTTCGCTGAAGAATTTTCCTGTCCTCAACACAAGCGCACTGAATGATGCCGCACGCTCAAACCTGACCGGATTCTGCAATGCGGTAGTGGAAAGAAAATCCGCGGATTATTTTATGGATCCTTCATCGATCTATTCGCTTGTAATCTTCAATTATGACATGAACAGGGAAAAGGCGCGTTTTTCAAGTTTCGTGCTGGGAGAACCGTTCATTTCCGACACCATAGTCCAGTGTCCCGTGAGGTTTTTCCAAAAAGACGGCGCGTATAAGGACGTTTCTGTTTACCTAAGCCCGGAAAAATCATTCAAAATCATTTCGCTGGAGTTTTTGACGGAAGAAAAGGAAGAGGAACCGGAAAGTGAGTGAGATTGAGGAGCTTTCTTCTGTAGGCCGGGAGATTTTCTTCAAGACTCTCGTAGATTCAGGAGTTCCCGTTTATCTTAAGGATCTGCCTTCCGGTGGTGAACGTTCGGGAAGCTTTGAAAAAAAATCTGCATTCCAGTTGCTTTCTTCTGAAATGGAAATAAAATCCGGGAAAATTTTCTTCAGGAGATTTCCGCCCCTTGAAAAATCTGCACGTGCAAAGCGTTTCGTCATGTTCTTTTATCTGAACGGAAAGGGGTGTTTCTGCGCGGTAGATTTGAAAGCCGTCCAAAATTTTGCCGAATGTGCCGTTCCAGAAAAAATAAGCAGGATTGAATCTTCCGCTGAAAAAAAACTTGTTTCGGTTTCGGGAAGCGTGTCATATAAGGCCGGGAATTCGCAGGTCGTCATGAAAATCTTTGTTCCTGAATCATACGACGTTCTTGAACCTGCCGAGCGCAACATGAAAAAATACCTTGAAACCGATTTCGAGCCTTCTGGTGAGGGACTAAGGCCTCCGCTTGACATTCTTCACATAAGCGGAACCAAGCTCGTTTTCGGTGACAGGACTTCATCATATCCTTTTTCAAAAGGCGGCATTTGTTCCGTTTCGCTGGATTTCGAGCTTTCACCGGTCATAAGGCGCAGCGTGAACGTTACATGCTCCGTGGCGGGATGCGTTGAAAGGGAAGGAAAAAGATGCTGCGTTCTTTCGCTTAAAGATTGCAGGCTTGAAGACAAGCGTTTTCTTTCGGAAGGTATATCAAAGTTTATAAAATAAGCCGCCATTGCAATTTTGAAATCCGGTTGCAACGGCGGTTTTTTATGCATTTATTTTTTTGTCTTGCTCGGTACGTATACAGGTGAGCTGCATTCTGATTTCGGTCCGATTTTGTCGAAGCCGCAGAATGGAACCAATGCATCCGGCACTGTGATTGAGCCGTCTGCATTCTGGTAGTTTTCGAGTATCGCGAGCATTGCCCTTCCTACTGCGATGGCCGTTCCGTTGAGCATGTGGACGAATTTGTTCTTTCCGTCATCGTCATGGTACTTTACGTTCAGCCTTCTTGCCTGATAGTCCGTGCAGTTTGATGTGGAAGTGACTTCACCATAGTCGCCTTCCGGGTGTTCTTCGTCCGCGCGTCCTGGCATCCATGCTTCAAGATCCCACTTGCGGTATGCCGGTGCTCCGAGGTCTCCGGTACATGTATCTACGACCCTGAACGGAATGCCCAGCCCTGTGAAAATCTCCTCTTCAATGAGCCTGAGCTTTTCATGGATTTCATCGCTCTGTTCCGGAGTGCAGTATACGAACATCTCAACCTTGTCGAACTGATGCACGCGGTAAAGTCCCTTGCTGAAATGTCCTGCCGCACCTGCTTCACGCCTGAAACAGTGTGAAAGTCCGCAATAGAACAAAGGAAGCTTTGACTTGTCCAGGATTTCGCCTGAATGGAAACCGCCCAAAGTGATTTCTGCGGTTGCAACAAGACATGTTCCTTCTTCTTCGATTGCATATACGTTGCTTTCGTTTCCGCGCGGGTTGAATCCTATGCCCTTGAGGATTTCTTCCTTTGCCACGTCCGGTGTGATGAAAGTCGTGAAGTTATGCTTTCTGAGTATGTTCAGAGCATACATGATAAGTGCTTCTTCAAGGAAAACGGCTTCGTTTTTAAGATAGTAGAATTTAGGGCCTGAGACTTTCGTTCCGCGGTCAAAATCAATGAGGTCAAGCGATTCTCCAAGCTCCACATGATCTTTCGGCTTGAAATCGAATTTTCTTGGCGTGCCTACTTTTTTAACCTCAAGGTTTTCCGTATCGACTTTTCCGATCGGTACGTCAGGATGGGCCATGTTAGGAATCTGACGTGCAGCTTCGTCAAGACGTGCCTCAATGTCGGAAAGGTTTGCTTCAAGCTCCGAGATTTTGTCTTTGATCTGCTTTCCTTCGTCGATATATTTCTGCCTTGTTTCGGGGTCAAGCTTTTGTTTCATTGCAGCTGCATTTTCGTTGCGTTTCTGCTGCCATCCATTAAGCTCCGTTACCGCAGCCGTGCGCTGGTCATAGAGCGAAACCACCAAATCGGCATCAGCGGTCATGTTACGGTTCTTTATGTTTTCTTTGACCGCCTGAAGATTTTCCTTTATAAATCTGTTGTCTAGCATATATTTCTCCTAAGGAAGAGCTGAATGATTCGTATTGAATCAGCCGTTCCTTGTGTTACCTTATGTTAAAATAGAAACGCTTGATGTAAATCACCCTTTCGTTTGCGGCGTTCCATTTTTTGCTCTGCGGATAGCCTTTTACGAGCGTCTCGTATGTGTCCAGGGCTGCCTTTATGTTCCTTGAGCTTGACGGTGCTTCGAGGGCAAGTCCCTGAAGATAGAGGGCTTCGTCAATCTTCGTCACGGCATTGTTGAAGAATTCCGTGAGATAATCAAGGCATTCTGCGTAGGAGCCTGAGTTGTATGCTTTCTGCGCCTTTGCAAGAAGCTCGTCGTCTGCCGTTGATGTTACGGTCGTGTTCTTGGAAGATGCGTTTGATTTCTGCTGTGTGCCCGCTGTATTGGATGCAGATTTTCCTGCGCTGTTTGTGCCTGTGCTTGATCCTGCATTTGATTTCTGCTGTGTTGTTGTTGCAGTTGATGCAGATTTTTGCTGAGTTCCTGCTGAAGCAGTTGATGAGCCTTGCGTCTTTGTGCCTGATGATGCGTTTGATGCAGTGCCGGTAGACGCAGAGCTTGATTTTCCTGCGCCAGCTGTGCCGGAGCTTGATCCTGCATTTGATTTCTGCTGTGTCGTTGACTCAGATGATGCAGATTTTTGCTGTGTTCCGGTTGATGCCGTTCCTGTGCCTTGTGTCTTTGCGCCTGATGATGCGTTTGAAGCAGGTTTTTGCTGTGTTCCGGTCGAAGCCGTAGTTGAGCCTTGAGCCTTTGATTCAGACCGGCTGGTTTTTGATTCCTCTGTCTTGGTTTCTTTTTCTTCTGCTATGACGCTTGTTTCATCCTTTTTCTGAGGATATGTTTCCACCGTGACCGCTTCTATGCTTTCTTCTTCTTCGGTCAAATCTTCCTCATCTTCTTCATCTTCTGCCTGTTCCTGCTTTGTTTCGGCTTTCTTTCTCTGTCCGGCCGGAACTTTTTCCTTGTAGCTTGGTGCCACGGCATGGACTTCGCTCGTGGTCTTTCCTGCGATGATTACTTCGAGGTAGTCGTTTATTGCGGTTCCTGTGAGCGGATCGATTTTATAGAAGTGGAGCAGTGCCGTTCCCTTTGATTTTGCCCTGAGCGTAAAAGTAGTGTCCGATGAAAGCGTGTGGCCGAAATATCTCATGAGGGTGGTGTTGTCCGTTTCACCGAGATATATCCATCCTTTGCCCGGATATTCTACGTCGAGGTACTGGTTCTGCGCTATCTTTATGCTTCTTGACGGTGTCTGGAGGTCTTCCGGTTCGAACGTTTCAAGCCCGCTTCCAGATGATGACGTGAGCACGAGTGATTCTGCCGGGTTGACTTGCGGGAGTATTTCATCCACGTTTGCCGCCGTTGCAGAAAGATCTTCATTGAAGTTGTACTCACCGTTGAATTCCGGGACTTCGAACGTTTCAAGCACGAAATCTTCCGGATTGAACGTGTATTCGTCACCGAGGTTCACATCCGTGATAAAAGACGGATATTCGATGTTGTTGTCCGAATAGCGTTCTGCCGTCTGCGCGAAAACCAACGGACTTGCGAAAAGCATGGCGAAAACTGACTTTGAAATTTTTCTCATGGGGCTGCTCCTAAAATTTCATCGACGATGGAGTCGTTATCTTTTCTCAGTTCATTCATCACCGGGGATGTCGGAACTGCAAACCATTTGTCTACTTCTTCCTGTGACCAGCTGTCTTCTGTCTTACGGGAAAAATAATAATCTTCCGTCATGGTATAGGCCTGGGGCTTTACGAAATCATCTTCAGCCGCGAAGGTCTTTTCCACGGTTACGTTTTTTTTCTTTCCTGAGCCTGCCGAAATCCCTATGACAAGGACAAGAATGATAAGGAGGACGACTACACCTAAGATTATTCCGACGGAAAGGATCTTGTGCTCATCAACAAAAGTCCTTGCTTTGTCCGTTATTTCCTCAAAGTCAATCATCTGGGCTTTCTCCGCTTGAACCGGACGGCTCTGGTTTTTCATCTATTATAACACTTTTATCATCGGTTTGTTTCCCGTTTTCCATGTTTTCAGACGCTTCTTTTTCTGAAATTTCCTGATTTTTTTCGGAATTTCCATCTTCAGAATCTGTTTCCTGCGGTTCCTTGAGGCTTCCGTCAGGATTATGCTCCCTTCTCGGCGGTCTCTGAGGAATCACTATGCCTTCTTCCGGCTCCACTTCCTCTTCAACGAAATCATCATTGTCTTCGAAAGCTGCCTTTCCGTTGAGCATGTCATCATCCAGGCGGATCTGAACCACCTTTGTGATTCCGCTTTCTTCCATCACCACTCCGAGCATGGACGAAGCACCGAGAACCGTCTTTTTGTTGTGCGTTATGACTATGTACTGGCTTACGCCTGAGAATGCCCTGAGGACGTTGACGAGGCTTCCTACGTTCTTGTCGTCAAGAGCCGCATCGATTTCGTCCAGAAGGCAGAAGGGGCTTGGGCGCACCTGATACGTTGCAAAGAGAAGCGCCATTGCTGTCATGGTCTTTTCACCGCCCGAAAGCAGGGAGATGTTCTCAAGCTTTTTTCCCGGCGGCTGCGCATATATGTCGATTCCTGAAGTGAGCACGTTTGCTGGATCCACGAGACGAAGCTCAGCCCTTCCTCCGTTGTTGAACATGCGGCGGAACATGTTGTGGAAATTCTTCCTGATCTTATTGTATGTGCTGAGGAACAGCTCGGATGATTTGGTCCTGATCTCTTCGCTCACACGCACGAGGTTGTCAAGCGTCTTTTTCGTGTCCGCAAAGCTTTCCTGCTGCCTTTCGTACCTTTCTTTTTCTTCAGCGAACTGCTCAACCGCCATGAAGTTCACCTGACCAAGCTCGGAAATCTTTTCTTTGACGGAAGAAAGCTTTTCCCTGAGTGCCTGAGGCGTGGCCGTTATGGTGTACATCCTTTCTTCGAATTCCATGAGGTCGCGTGAATAGTTGTCCTGGAAATTCTGCTTTACGTTCCTGATTTCAGTGTCGTTCTGGGCAATTCCTACGCTGTACCGCTCAATCTGATCCTGATACTTGTTCTTTTCTTCCTGTTTCTTTTTGAGCGTGTCCTCTTTTCCTGAAACGCGGCTGTTGCAGTCTGCAATCTGTGAGTCAAGCTGAGTAAGCTCGTCCGTGAGTTTTTCGCCCTTGTGCTGGAGTTCTGCAATCTGTGAGTCCAGTTCCTCAAGCTTTTCGTCTATGTCGTCTTTTCTCTGGTTTTCCTGGAAAAGCTCGTCTTCCTGTTCCTTAAGGCTGGTCTGCTCGGATGCAAGGGTCTTTTTGAGAGTGGAAATCTGCTGGTTGCATGAGTTAAGCTGCTGTATCATTTCTGCACGGTTTATCTGAAGCTTGCCCAAAGTTTCCTTGTATTCGTTGATTTTTTTCGTGAGGCTTGCGTTCAGCTTTGAAAGGCTTTCGTTCTCCTTGCTGATTGAATCTATCTCCGCGAAATTTTCGTTGATTGATTCGTCTATGCGCCTTTTTTTCGTGATGATTCCTTCCGGTGAAAGAAATTCGTCTATGAACTGGGGCGAAGTCTTGGTATAGCTGTCAAGGCTTGATTTCAGCTCGTCGATCATGGAGGAAAGCTCCGTGAAAGCCTGTACCGCATCCCCGCTGAATTTTGCCGCATCCTTTTCGGAGTGTGACGGGAGTGAGTTGAAGTCCCTGAAAATGTTCGCGCGTCCGTTCGAGAAAATCTTTATCCTTTCGATGAGGGTGTCAAGATCTTCCTTCGCTTTTTTGTTTGCCGCGGAAGAATATCCTGCATCTTTCAGCTTTGCGTCGAGTTCCGTAACGATGTCTTCGGTGATTGCCGCAAGATCGCTCTGGAGCTTTGCACGCTCTGCATCGAGGTTGTGTATTTTTCCGGCGTTCGTGCTTATCTGGCGCTGGTTTTCGTCTATCTGAAGCGATGACTGAGAGATGTTTTCTGTGAAATTCTCTATGTTGCGCTTTATGTCGTCGAGCTTTTTGTTCTTTTCATGCAGCTCTGCGTTCAGGTTGTCGATGTCATCGTTGTATTCTTCAAGGCGTTCCCTTATGTTCTTGATCCTGTTTTCAATCTGCCCGACCTTTTCCCTGAGTGCGCCCTGCTGCTGTTTGAGCTGGACGGCCATGTCTTTTTTTCCGTTCTGTTCTGCGGCAATCTTTATGACTTCCTGCTGCTTGACGTTCATCTGTTCCTGCAGGGATTTTATCTTGTCCGTGTTTTCGTTCAGCGCGGCGTAGATCTGCTCTATTTCCTTGATCGCGAGGTCACGCTTTTCCTTTGCTTCGTTCAGTATCTGCTCATGGCGTGCCTTGTTCTGCGTGAAATCCTTGAGCTTAAGAAGCTGTATGTCAAGCTCGTAGTTGAATTTTTCATCAAGGAGCTTCCTGTATTTGTTCGTCTTTTCTGCCTGGACTTTGAGAGCCTCATAGTTTCTCTTGGTTTCGGAAAGTCCGCTTTCAATCTGTGCGAGATTTGCACGTGTCTTTTCAAGCTCTTTTTCTGCTTCGGCCACTTCTGCCTTGCTTCTGCTGATTCCTGCAGCCTCTTCGAAAAGATAGCGCCTGTCTTCAGGTTTTGAGGAAAGTATCTGCGTGATTTTTCCCTGTTCCATGACGGAATAAGCTGATTTTCCGATTCCGGTGTCCATGAACAGCTTTCTTATTTCCGATGCCGTTGCCTGCCGTCCGTTGATGAAATATTCGTTTTCACCCGAGCGGTACAATCTTCTTTTTATGGCGATCTCACTGTCATCAAGCGGAAGGAGTCCGTTTTCGTTGGCTATGGTCAATGTAACTTCAGCAAGCGAAAGTGCAGGGCGTGCTTCCGTTCCGTTGAAGATTACGTCCTCCATTGTTGCCGCGCGCAGATTTTTTGAGCGGTTTTCTGCAAGAACCCATTTTATTGCATCGACGACATTGCTTTTTCCGCATCCGTTGGGACCCAAAAGTGCGGTTATCCCGTCGGTGAAGTTGATGTGAGTGCGGTCAGCGAATGATTTGAAACCGAATATTTCAAGACTCTTTAAAAACACAAAATTCCCTCTATAATAAGACGCATTTTTTACTGCGCCCGATAATTTTTCCCGCAATGATTATATCAGCAAGCAAGCTGTTTAACAATAGGTATCAGCATGACTGACACGGTTCCAAGTGCCATGAAAGGCGTGAACGGCACCGCTTTTCCGCTTCCGTATCTTCCGGCTGCTTTTAGGATAAGGAAAAAAATCCCGCAGAACAATGCCGTGAGCACGTATCCTATGAAAACATAGCTGAGCCCTGCATAAAGGCCGCACAAGGCAGCATATTTTACGTCCGCCCATCCAAGGCCGCTTTTCGAAATCTTCCTGACCATGACGAAAAGGACGGCAGAAATCAATGCGGCGCATATATAAAGGAGGATTCCTTCGCGTAAAAATGCAGCCCTGTATCCCAGCATGGCGCTTATCCCTGAATAGATCAGCAGGTCGGGAATCTTCATGCTTCGTATGTCGCATACCGCTATCGGAATGGAAAATCCGATGAAAATCAGGGACGTCATGATTTTTCGGCCTTCCTTCTCCTCTTTTTCTTCTGCTTAGGTCTTTTTATAAGCTCGTAGAATTTTTTCTTGGGTTTTTCCCCGGATTCATTTTCATGATCTTTCTTTTCTTCCGTGTTTTTTACCTGCGTACCGCTTGCTTTCTTTTTCGGTCCTGATTTTTCCTGAACTTCCTGCGGCTTTTCGTTCTTTCCGTCATCTCCGCCGTCTGGTTCATCTTCCATAGGGACTTCCGAAACGTCGAGCAGCTTTCCGTAATAGAGTATTTTAGGATATACGGTTATTTTAAGCTTTTTTTCAAGCTTTGCGTAATCCCTCATCTCAAATTCATCTCCGATCACGCAGTTGAATCCCGTTTCACCCGCACGCCCGGTTCTTCCTGCCCTGTGTATGAAAAAATCAGCATGCTCTGGAAGATCCATCTGAACTACATGCGTCACCCCGGCTATGTCCAGTCCCCTCGACGCAAGGTCAGTGGTCACGAGTATCGGTGTCTTTCCGCTCCTGAACCTGTCTATGGATTCTTTCCTTGCCTTTTTGTCGATTTTTGCGCTGAATCCTTCAACGTCGATTTTCTTGTACCTGAGCTTTTCGACTATGTTTTCAATCTGGTCGGACCGGCTTGTGAAGACTATCATTTTCTTGGGGTTCACGGCATTGATGAAGCTCCGCAAAGTGTCTATCTTATCCCTCTGCTGCGCGAATATTGCCCAATGGGTTATCCTTTTTCTGAGCACGTCCTCTGCCGGTAGGGATATGAGCTTTATTGCGTTTTCGCCGTCTTTTTTTGTGTCAGGATCCGCACTGTCAAGACCGTCCCTTGCTTCCTGGAGTATTCTCTGCGTGTATGCTGAAACCGTGGCTGAATTTCCTATGAGCTGCACTTTTCTGGGGAGCCTTTCCAAAAGAGCTTCGGTGTCTTCTCTGAGTTCCGGGCTTAGAAGTCTGTCCGCTTCATCAAGCACGAGCGTGGTTACGTAATCTGCCTTGAGCTTTTTCAGGTGGATTAGTTCAAGAAGCCTTGCCGAGCCTCCTATGACGATCTCCGGTTTTTCCTTGAGCATCTCAATCTGCCGTGAAATGGGTGCGCCGCCTATGCACAGAAGGGATTTTATTCCGCTTATGAGCTGCAGCTGCTGTTTTATCTGGGAAGCAAGCTCGTATGTGGGGGATGCAATCAGTATTTTCACGTGATGCCCCGGATTCCCTGATTCTTCGAGCCTCTGCACCAACGGAAGCAGGTATGCGAATGTTTTTCCCGTTCCTGTCTCGCTTTGAAAAAGGATGTTCTTGTTTGCGGCGACAAGAGGAATCACTTCCTTCTGCACGGGGGTGGGGGAGTCTATTCCCAGGGATTTCAGTTTGTCTTGAAGTTGTGCGGAAATACCGCAGTCAGAAAAATTCATACTCATTCTACTAGTATAGCATAATTTGCATGGTTTGTGGTATACTGTAGGAATGAAAGTTGGAATAGATACGTTCGGCTGCGAGCACGGTCGTTCAGGCCTTGGTTCTTACCTCACATCCCTTGTTCACAATCTTCCGTCCGGCGGCGACATGGAATTTGAGCTTTTCGGCCCGGAGATGGACCGCTATATCTATACCGGGGACAAGGATTTTCGTTTTGAAGCCGTTTCGGTTCCTGACAGCCTTACCGCAGAAAGATGGTGGCATATTTTCAAGGCGAACAAATTCGGAAAAAAACAGGGCTATGATGCCATGCTTTATGCAGCAGGACCAAGGATGATCCCGAAAAAATTCAAGGTTCCGGGCGTGGCAATAGTAAACGATATCGTAAGCAATCTCTTTGAGAAGAACGACGACTGGTTTTTCCGCCAGCAGATGAAGAGGGGGCTTTCCAAAGTTGACTGCATAATCACCCCGAGCCAGTACGTAAAGAAAGATTTGGAGAAATCGGGCATAAAATGCAGGAAGATCGTTGTAATACACAGCGGAATCGACCACAGCCTTTTTTATCCGGTGCAGGATTTTCCGGTTGACGCACAGACCGTTGACATAAAGCCTTTTGCAATAAAGAGGCCTTACATCGTATATGCCAGCCGTATGGAAAATGCGGACAAAAAGCACGTGGAGCTTGTAAGGGCGTTTTCTTTGTTCAAGGAAAAGACTGGTCTTCCGCACAGGCTTGTTCTTGCAGGTTCGGAGTCACGCTACGGCGAGCAGGTTCATAAGGCTGTCTTTGAGTCGTCGGCGGCGAGCGATATTTTCATAACCGGGTATTTTCCGCATGAAAGTTTCCCGGAGCTTTACAGGGGTGCCGAAGCATGCGTGTTCCCGTCTGTCACTGAGGGTGCTGGTCTTTCGGTTCTTGAGGCCATGGCTACCGGTGTTCCAGTGGCATGCTCTGATTCCGGGGCTTTGAAGGAAGTTGCCGGCCAGAACGCATGTTTTTTCAATTCAAACGACATAAGCGACATTGAAAGCGCGATCGAAAAGGTCCTGCTTGACGAGGGGCTTAGGAAAAAGCTGATTGAAGGCGGAATCAACTGGACGAAGCGTTTTTCATGGGAAAAGAATGCTGCTTCCACGGTGGATGTTTTCCGTCAGCTCGGCATGGAATGAAAAATCTCCTGTCTGAATGCTTTTTTTCAGGACATAAAAAAACCGTCCCGTTTTCAGTCTTTTCTGTTACGGAACGGTTTGTTTTTTTAGGCAGTCTTTTGATCGACCAGAAGCGATTCAACGTTTTCTATTGAAGTCTGGTTCACTATATCCTTGGTGACGACCAGCTTTTTCTTTCCGCTGATTGACGGAATCTCGAACATAATGTCAAGAAGTATTTTTTCAACGATTGCACGGAGACCACGCGCACCCGTCTTGTTCTTGATTGCAATGTCCGCAAGCTGCTCGATCGCCTCTTCATCGAATGAAAGATCCACGTCGTCTATTGCAAAGCTTGCCTGGAACTGCTTCGTGATTGCATTCTTCGGTTCCGTTAGGATTCTCTTGAGGTCATCCCTGTCAAGCTCCTTGAGTGCACATGTCATTGGAAGACGTCCGATGATTTCCGGGATAAGCCCGAACTTCACGAGGTCATCCGACGTAACCTGATTCAAAAGCTCCATGCGCTCTTCTTCAGTACGCCTTGTTCCTGTGGCTCCGAATCCGATTGATGAAGATGAAAGCCTCTGCTCGATGATTTTGTCAAGACCGACGAAAGCTCCTCCGCAGATGAACAGGATGTTCGTTGTGTCTATGTCGATCATCTCCTGGTTCGGATGCTTTCTTCCACCCTGTGGCGGCACGGATGCATGCGTTCCTTCCAGAATCTTGAGGAGAGCCTGCTGTACGCCTTCACCGCTTACGTCACGTGTTATGGAAGTGTTTTCGCTCTTCCTGCTGATCTTGTCGATTTCATCGATGAAGATGATTCCCCTTTCAGCCGCAGAAACGTCCCCGTCCGCCGCATTGATGAGCTTCAAAAGCACGTTCTCCACGTCTTCGCCTACATATCCGGCTTCCGTGAGAGTGGTTGCGTCGGCTATGGCAAAAGGAACCTTGAGCTTTTCTGCAAGGGTCTTTGCAAGGAGTGTCTTTCCGCTTCCGGTCGGTCCCAGAAGAAGGATGTTTGATTTTTCTATCTTTATCTCGCTGAGAGCCTGCTGCTCCCTTGAAATGGAAAGCTGCTTGTAATGGTTGTACACGGCGACTGAAAGAACTTTCTTTGCCTGATCCTGACCGATTACGTACTGATCCAGATATTCCTTGAATTCTTTCGGAGTAGGTACGTCTGCCATGTCGATAGGTGCCTGTGAGTGCTTTTCGTCATTGAGAACGGCCTGACATGCACTTACGCAGTTCTCGCAGATGTATACCGGATCATTAGGGGCCTTTACGACCCTGCGCTTTTCATCTGCCGGTCTTCCGCAAAAAATGCAGAAGTGCTGGTCACTTTTTCCAAAACGGGCCATTATTTCTTATCTCCTTTTTTCGCATTGCCCATGATGTGGTCAATGATTCCGTATTCCATTGCTTCCTGGGCATCCATGTAGAAATCGCGCTCCATATCGTTGGCAACGATATCCTCACTCTTTCCGGTCTGATCGGAAAAATATTTTATGCTGAGCTTTTTGAGCCTTCCGATTTCCTTTGCCTGTATTGAAATATCGGAAGCCTGTCCCTGCGCTCCTCCCCACGGCTGGTGAATCATTACGCGGCTTGAAGGAAGTGCGTATCTTTTTCCTATGGTTCCGCCTGCAAGAAGAATCGCGCCCATGCTTGCCGCCTGTCCGATGCAGATTGTCTGTACGTCGCACTTTATGTACTGCATCGTGTCATAGATTGCAAGCCCGGCAGTCACTGATCCTCCTGGGCTGTTTATGTACATGTTCACGTCCTTGTCAGGATTTTCGCTCTCAAGATAAAGAAGCTGGGCTACAACCAGATCTGCGTTCTCGTCACGAATCTCGCCGTCAACGAATATGATGCGGTCTTTCAACAGCCTTGAATAGAGGTCGTATGCACGTTCCCCGTTTCCGCTTCTTTCAATAACCGTCGGCACTAAAGTGTTCATGAACTCGTTCATTTTTTTCTCCTGATAGTCGTACTGCCGTTCGAAAGCTTGATATCCCGTTCGGCTCTGCGTTGGCCACCCGAAAATCTGCTTCTGATCATCCGGTGGCTTCATGATTAAAGATAGACAAAAAAACGGAATGTGACAAGTTTTTTTACTCATTACATTCCGTGTTGCTTGCTTCGGATTATAAAAAACGCTGTTTTTTACTGCTTCGGCTTGAAAAGGTCTGCAAAGGTCATCTTGTCGCCCTTGGAAACCTTGACGGACTTGTAAATTTCTTCAAAAAGCTTGTTCTCTTTTGTCTCGTCAACGAGGTATTCCTTGTTTCTTGGGTCGTCATAATGCTTCTTTACTTCTTCGACCGTGATTGACTGCTCGTCAGCGATCCTCTGGTACTGTGCTTCGACTTCTTCCGGAGTTACGGAAATGTTCTTGTCGCGCAGAAGCTGGTCAACGATAAGGCGGCTCTTGAGCATTTTTTCAGTGTCGCCCGTCCACTGCTTGATCATGTCAACCTTTGACTGACCTGAAGAAAGGATCATCTTTTCGAGCTGCTCCGGTGTTGTCTGGAACTGCTGTGCGAGCATCCTCCATCTTGCTTCCTGCTCTGCCTGTACCATGGAAAGAGGAAGTTCGACCGGATTCTTTTCGACAAGCTGCTCAAGAAGGCTCTGGCTCTTGATTTCCGCAAGCTTCCTTGATTTTGCGCCTTCCATCTGCTTCCTGAGGTCTGCCTTGAGTTCTTCGAGGTTGTGGTATTTTTCGCTCACGTCCTGTGCAAGGTCATCGTCGATTGCCGGGAGGTCGCGGATTTTGATTGCCTTTACTGTCACGCTGATTTTCTTGGTCTTTCCGGCAAGCTCAGGATCCTTGTCATCGGCTGCGTATGTCTTCGTGATTTCCTTTGTGTCGTTCTTCTTCATACCGATGATTTCCTCATCGATTTTATAGATGTTTTCGCCTGAACCGACTGTGAATACGAATCCTTCGCGTGTGCGTCCCTCAACGGTGTTTCCTGAATCGTCAAGCTCCTTGTAGTCGATCGTCACTATGTCGCCGTTTGCAAGAGGATCCTCATCTTTCTTGTCGATGACCACTGCGTTGCGCTCCTGGATTGACTTGAGCTCGTCTTCGATTTCCTTGTCACCGATCTCGACCTGCGGTTCCTTGATTGTGATTCCGCTGAAATTCTTGACTTCGACGGCCGGGAAAACGTCATAAATGACGGTGAATGTGTAATCCTTGGTCAGATCAAGTTCCGGAAGCTTGTTGTCTTCGAGGCGCGGCTGTGAGTAGGGGAGCGGACGGAAATCCTTTGCATCGTCACTCTGGAGGATTTCGTTCAGTGCTGAATCAATGAGACCGCCGGTTATTTCCTGCTTCAAAGCTTCTCCGTATTTCTGCTCGATAATTTTGGTAGGCACGTGTCCTTTCCTGAATCCCGGAAGCTGGATGTTCTTCGCATATTTTGCAAATTCTGATTTGTAGCCGGATTCTACGTCTGCCTGTGCGATTGTCGCCGTCAATTTGACTGCAGAATTTTCAATTTTCTGGATTTCTTTGGTGACGTTCATTGAAAAGTACCTCTTAACTATTGAATTCAGTTCGCCCCGGAAAACTCATTTCAGTGACTTTACCTGGGTTCACTTCAAAGAAGCGCATCGGTTCGTGAACCATTCCTGCGCCGTTCTTAAAAAAAAAGGCGATTTAGACTAATCTAAACCGCCTGCAAGAGCGGGAAACGGGAGTCGGACCCGCGACATCCACCTTGGCAAGGTGGCGCTCTACCACTGAGCTATTCCCGCGAAAGTTTCGCGTTCACAAAACATGTTTGTCATGCTCTGCAATATTTGATTGAACCGATAATAGAATATATGAAAAAAAAAGTCAATAGGAAAAATTGCCGTCAGCACAAAAAAAATCCCCGGTAACAACATGTTTTGCAGCCGGGGAATCATTTGCACTGTTTTTTACCAGTTCAAGAATCTTATGCCGAGTTTTGCGACTCCGCTGAATGAGCTTGAGTCCCTGAGAAAGTATTTCTGGTAGCGCACGGTAAATCCGATGATCGGCGCGATGTTGTTGAACATGACTCCAAGCTCGGCTCCGCCCTGCAGTCCAAAATAGATTCCGCTTTCAGTGAACGGCATGGACATTCCTATCGTTACTCCGGCCATCGGGACAAAAAGAACTTTTCCGCCGAACACAAGAGGAACCTGCATTCCTGTGTCCATGCCTATGTTTGTCAGCTTCAGGGGACTTTCTCTGTCGAACGTGTTTTTATCTTTTGGAATCGTGTTTGTCTCGGATGAAACGTTGAGTCCGTAGTAAAGGAAGTTTGTCGTGTAGCTTGCCTCAATCTGGTATCCGGATGTGGAATTTCCCGCGATCGGGAAAGTCTATGCTCCGGTCACTCTGAACTTGTATGGGTTTGCGACGATGGAGCCGGGCATCTCCAGCTTTGATGAGACCGCGCTGTATTCAAGCAGCTTCCAGTTTCCATGCTCGTTGATCCATTTGCTTGTGATTTCATTTTTCTCGCCTACGGTGAATGTGACGAGCATCATGTTGTCTTCCTCGGTGATTTCGGATGCGCTTATTGACGGTGCGTCCTTTTTTCCCTGCAATGAATTCCAGAGCTGCCATGCAAGTGAGCAGCGGATTCCCTCGATAGGGTCGTATGCGAAGATTGCGATCAGAATGTCCCTTTCTTCCGCCGGAATTTTTGACAGTGCCGCAAGGAATGAGTCACCGCCGTATTTTGCAACCATCTTGTTGGAAACGAATTTCAGGTAAGGCTCGTATTTCTTTTTTTCATCTGATGCGGAATCAATGAACTGCTGAACCCTCTTGTCCATGGTGAGCGCGCCTTTTCCTGCCGTGAGGGATTTTGCAAAAACCTTCTGTATGAGTGCGGAAGGAATCGCGAAGTTCGTTGAGTCACGGTATGAAGCCTTCCATGTGTTCACTCCGACGACGCTGTATCCTGCCTCGGAGTCCGAAGTTTTTATAAGCAGCGGTCCACCGGAATTCCCGCCGTCAATCTGGGCGGAATGCTGTATGAGGGTTGAAATCTTTGGGTCAAGAAGCTCGTCAAGCCGTGCCGTTGAATTCGTGACGTTGCCTTTTCCAAGCTGCCACATCGGTTTTCCGTCAAGCCCCGGGAATCCTGCCGACCAAACGTCCTCGCCGTCTTCAACTGCATTTGCGGCAAACGGAAGCCCCTTTCTTGAAAAGCCTGCTGGAACGGAGATCACTGCAAAATCAACATCCTCGTCTGAATAAACGACCTCAAGCCCCTTGTACTCGGAGGTGGAACCGTCAGAATTTTCAAACTGGGCGGTTACTGATTCAGCCTCGCGGACGACATGACGGTTTGTGATGATATACGGTTTTCCGTCGGAGCCATAGGCAACAAAGCCCGATCCAAAAATCCCGTCCGTTATATATTCGTCTATGTATTCTGCATAGGAATTGTATCCGGCTTTTTTGAAGTAGTCCCGGTATTCTTCCAGAAATTTGATTGAATCTTCTGGAAGCACGGAACGTACCACGCAGACATAATCCCTCAGGGACGCGGTAAAAGCATTCAGGGCAAGCCATAAAAGACCCAGCGTGAGAATAAATTTTTTCATGAAAGACACCTCTTTTTTTATAAAATCGAGCTTAAAATGCAGATTATGGCAAGTTTTATAGCAGGTTTCAGGATTTTAATCAATAATACTGATATATAATGTATAAAAGATTGGATTTATAATGAAGAGTTTTGCGAGAGAAGGGACTTGAACCCTCACGCCTAAGGCACCAGATCCTAAGTCTGGCGTGTCTGCCAATTTCACCACTCTCGCGTTACGTCAAGTTGCAAACCGGCCTTCAACGGAGTATTTCAAACCCGTATGAGCGATGGGAGGATCGAACTCCCGACCCACAGATTAAGAGTCTGTTGCTCTACCAGCTGAGCTAATCGCCCGAATATCCTGCATCAATAAAAGTGCCTTCTTTTATCTCTGCGTCCGACACGGCTCGAACGTGCAACCTACGGATTCGAAGTCCATTGCTCTATCCAGTTGAGCTACGAACGCGACTCATCGGCTACACTTTACATGTAAGACATGCGGAAGGGTGCCTGGTGGGTTTCGAACCCACGACAACCAGATCCACAATCTGGGATTCTACCCCTGAACTACAGGCACCATGTAATCGATGTATTCTAATATATCAAAATGATTTTTTTGTGTCAACGCTTTGAAGCTAAATTTTGAAGAAATCGAACGGAATTCCACGAAGATTCACGGCCTGAAAAAAATCGCGCCGCAGAAAAAAAATTCTAATGCTAAGTTTTTATTTTCCGATAATCGCTCTAGGGAAACGGCTCTGAAATTCTTTCAGGGCAATTTTGGGTTCCAAAGAACCTGTAGAGGGGTGTTTTTATGGCGGAAAATATAGAACTCGCTGAAGAATCTGCTGTGATGGATGAAGAATCTTCCGGCATCGTATCAGAAAATGTCGTGCCTCAGGAAGATTTTGAAGCACAGGAACTTGAATCTGAACCGGAATCTGCTGAAGCTGATGATGCGGTTGAAGCGTCCGGCCAGGAAATTGAGGAAGAAGGCGGGGAATCTCCTGAAGAAAAGGAAGAGGAAGCCGTGGACACCGAACTTCTTCAGATTCTTACGGCACAGAGCGATGTGCTTGACTGCATGCTGACCCAGCAGAAAAAGATCCATGACAGCGTCAGGGACAGGCGTTGGAGTGACCTTGAGGAAAGCCTCAGCAACATGCGTGCATACAGCGATGCGTTCGTGAACCTTGACCAGTGCCGCGAAAACTATGTCGGAGATGACAGGACCGTTTACCTTGCGCCTGCAGTCCAGGAAGTGTATGTGAACGTAAGGACGAAGCTGTCAAGGAGCAGGATAGAGAATACTGCGCTTGCCACATATGTTTCTTCGACGAAGGAATTCGTGGACGGCATAATTGAAAACTGCATCCCTCAGTCAAGGGCAAAAGTATACGGCAGGAACGGAAGGATCATGAGCCCTACGGCAGAAAGCGTGGTTCTTGATGCCCTGGTCTAAGTCCGGGTGCTACCGTTTCTTTTCAATTTTGAAAAAAATCAGGCTGCCTTTAATCCGGGCGGCCTTCAACAGAACTGGAGGAAAAAATGGCTGGTTCATTTGGTGGAATTGAGATAGGAAAGCGTTCTTTGATGACTCACAGTCTTCAGATTCAGACTGCAGGTCACAATATTTCCAACGCCGATACCGAAGGCTACACACGCCAGAGGGTCAACGTAAGGGCATTCGATCCCCTTTACCGCCCAGATTTGGAGCGTGCTGAAACCTCAGGTCAGATCGGACAGGGAACACAGGCCGAAAGCGTCAAGCGTCTCAGGGACGAGCTTCTTGACACACGCATTGTCGCTCAGACCAACATCGAGGCCTATTGGGAAACGCGCGAAAAGTACTACACCATGCTCGAACAGATTTACAACGAGCCGGAAGAAATTTCTGTGCGCGGAAACATGGATAAATTCTGGGAAAGCTGGCAGGAACTTTCTATATATCCTGATCAGGATGCGGCACGTCAGGCGGTGGTCTCAAGGGCAGACAGCCTTACGAACTCAATCCGTCAGAGGAACCTGTCACTCACTGCAATCGGAAACCAGATCAACGAGGACATAAACGGAACCGTGCGCCAGGTGAACGACTATGCACGCCAGATTGCCGAGCTGAACCACGAGATTGTGCGCAGCCAGGCTTTGGGCGATGATCCTAACGACCTCATGGACAGACGTGACCTTTTGGTTGAAAAGCTCGGAAAGCTCATCAACGTTACGGTCGAAAGAAAGGATCCTGACGAATTCATGGTCCACACTGACGGGCAGATTATCGTTCAGGGAAGCGTCGCAAGGCAGATTGAGGCTGTTCCTGACATAGAGCAGGGCGGATATTCACAGCTCAGATGGGTAGACACGCAGTACGACGCATATTTTTCCGGCGGTTCGCTCGGTGCTTTGGTGGAACTCCGCGATGTCGATGTAAGAAGCGAGATGCAGTCACTCAACACAATGACTCTGAACTTCGCTGACCTTGTGAACGACGTGCACAGGAATGCGGTCGGAAAGAACAACGTCACCGGGCTTGATTTCTTCACCACCCATCCGTTCGTAGAAAACATCAACGGAAACTATGACCGTGACGGCGACGGAGTTGAGGATACAAGCTATGTATTCCGCTTTACCGGAACCAATGCCCTCCGTCCTAAAGAGCAGATCGGCCTTGAAGGAGAAATCACCATTTCAGGACATGACGGAAACGTTACCGTTCCTTACTATGCTACTGATACCGTTGACGAGCTTGTGGAAAGAATCAACAACACTGACGGTGAAGTGAAGGCATATCTTGACCGTGACAATCATCTTGCGCTCAAGGCAACCACCGCAAATGATTCAGGAAACCCTGATTTCGTGATCCGCCATGTGGAAGATTCAGGAATGTTCCTTACCGGATATGCTGGAATCCTCCGTGAAAGCGGTGCAGATGGAGCCTATGACTTCAATCAGGCAGATGCCGTGAATGCGCTTGCTGATGCGAGGTTCGGAGTTTCTCCTATGGTCAATCCTTCCGCATACATCCAGGTGAACGACAAGATCCATTCGGACATACAGTCAGTCGCCGCAGCTTTCCCGAACGTACAGGGAACAGCCGATGCAGGGGATGCACGTGCCGCAGTTGAGATTGCCGCAATCCGTAACACGAAGGTGATGATCGGACGCAGCAAGACTTTCGATGATTTCTTTGCCGATTCAGTCACGAACGTCGGTCTCAAGGGTGAGCAGGCAGAAAACATGCTTGCAAGCCAGAATGCCATCATGAACGACCTGAAGTCATTGCGCGACAGCATTTCCGGCGTTAACGTCGATGAGGAACTTGCGGACATCATAAAGTTCCAGCACGGATACAATGCGGCCGCAAAATTCATCACGGTACAGGACGAGCTTCTTGAAACCATAATCAACAGGCTTGGAATATAGGAAAAGGACATAATAGAAGGAGCGAAAAATGAATAGAATCAGTTCCCAGTACAACAACAACAATACCCAGTACTTTCTCCGTAAGCAGGAAGTCAGCATGGCAAGGAAAAACACCCAGATCGGAACCCAGAGCAGGATAGGTTCTCTCCGTGACGATCCTCTTGCTGCAGGTCATCTTGTCCGCTACCAGTCATTCCTTTCCAGGGTGAACGTGTTCGAGAAGAACGCCCAGACTCTTGCCGACAATTTCCAGGTGCGCGAGGGATACATCAACCAGAACCTCCAGATCATGCAGCGTGTCAGGGAACTTGCCGTCCAGGGTGCAAACGGACTCAACACTCCTGAAGACCTCAAGAACATGGCCACAGAAGTCGACGAGCTTTTGAAGGAGCTTGTACAGAATGCCAACGGAGTGGGACCGGACGGAAACTCTCTTTTTGCCGGAACACGCACGAACGTCACTGCATTCGAAGTGTCCATGGGAAACGTGCCTGGTGCAAGGGAGCCTCTCATAACCGGAGTAAAATACAACGGAAACATAGACACCAACAAAGTCGAAGTTGATGAGCATGCATATCTTGACGTTGACAATGCAGGAAACAAGGTTTTCTGGGCTGAACCGAACGTTCTCATGTCACAGAGGGATCTTACCGCTTGGCAGGCAGCAGAAGACAGCGTCATTTCGGTTGACGGAATCAACATCGAGGTAAATGCAGGCGACAACGTATACAGCATTGCTGCAAAAATCAACGACTGCGGAGCTGCCGTAAAAGCTTCCATCGATCCTATGAGCCGCGGCCTCAACCTCCGCACTACGGATGCACATCAGATTTGGCTCGTTGACAAAAGCGGATCAGTTCTTGAGGACATAGGCATGATAAAGGATTCAAGCCAGATGCCTCCTTACAATATCGCAAATAACGTGAGCATTTCAGGCGGTTCGCTTTTCGATACGGTGATCGCGCTCAGGGATGCAATGCTCCGCGGTGACAATGAGGCAATCGGTTCAAGGGTTCTCGGAACGATCGACGAGGGCATGAACAACCTCAACGCAAGGCTTGCCAAAAACGGAAGCGACTATGAAAGGGCGCAGAACAACATCCAGAGGCAGTCACTCACGAACCTCAACGTTACGAAGCTTGTGAGCCGCGAAGGTGACATCGACATGTCCGAGGCTATCACCGACCTGAAGATGCTCGAATACGTAAATCAGGCTACGATGAGCAATGCCGGAAAAATGTATTCAAGCACGCTTCTTGATTACATGCGCTGATTTGATTCTTAGGGTCGCATTGGGTCCTTGTGGAAATCCGTTTGCGGCCCTTGTTTTTTTTGTTAGGTGAGTGAATGAAGGTAGAAACAAAAGTATCGGGCTTGATTGAGGTTCCGGACGATCATATCATCAAAATCCCGGCCGGGCTTCTCGGATTCGAGGAGTATACTGATTTTGCGTTGTATGACAGCGTTTATCCTCCTTTTGTATGGATGCAGTCGATCCAGGAGAAAAACCTTGCTTTCCTGATGATAGATCCTTTCCTAATCTGCGGCGGATACGAAACTAACATCGATGACCGGGAGCTTGAAAAAATAGGAATAACCGAGCCTTCCCAGGTACTTGTCATGGCGTTGGTAACCGTACCCGGAAACGGTAAGCCGGTAACCGCGAATCTTCTGGGACCCGTCATAATCAACAAGGCGACCAGAAACGGAATGCAGGTAATACTGGACGGAGACCGCTGGCCCACTAAATTCGACATAGTTGAAGGCATGAAACAGCGCCGGGAGGGAAAATAATGCTGATTCTTTCCCGCAAAATCGACGAGAAGATAAAAATCGGGAACGACATCACGCTCACGATTATCGAAGTCCACGGTGACATGGTGAAAATAGGTGTGGAAGCGCCTAAAAACGTGAAGATTTTCCGTCAGGAAGTCTTTGATGCCATACAGACCGAAAACAAGGCTGCCGCAGCGGAGATTTCCGAGGATGCACTCAAGGACATTTTCGGTGCCTGATATTTTTCGGAATCATTCTTTATTTGTGCCGGGATGCGTGCTTTCGTAGACGATTTCGGCTTCACTTTTCCTTACGTACAGAGGCCCGTCATAATCTTTGAGCGGGTCTTTTTTTTCTTCAATCATCTTTTCGGCCATATCAAAAAGCGTGTCCGCGCAGTCTGGAACTGGAGTGCAGAGCCTGAAAGCGGGTGAGTCCGGTACATGGGAAGCCCTGTCAAAAAACTGCTCAGCCCCTGGTCCTGCGAGTATGATCGTATCTTCTGACGTGAAAAGCGCAAGGATTTCTTCCGTAGTCATGTCTGAATCTCCGCGGATTTTTTTACCGTCGGAATATACGGCGCAGAAAAATTCATCTTCTTTGGCGGCTATCAGGCAGAGTACCATGTTCTTTTCGTTTCTGAAAGGCCATCTGTATGCGTCCAATGAAGGAATTCCGTACAAAGGCGTTCCGAAGCTGAGCGTGAGTGCCTTGAGCGTGCTCAAGCCAAGCCTTAGTCCGGTGAAAGTTCCTGGCCCGAGAGTGGATGCAGTGTAGTCAAGTTCGCTTGGTGAAAGCTCCGCCTCTTTCATTACGTAGTCAATTGCCGGAAGAAGCTTTTCCGACTGCCTTGTGCCTATGTCAAGCACGACCTTCACTGATTTTGAGCCTTTTTTTGCGGCTACGGCTATTTTTGACACCGCGCAGTCTATTGCAAGTGCGTTCATCGGTCTATACTCCCGTTTTCCCAGTTTTCCATGCGGATTTTCCTTTCTCCGTTTTCTTCAGGGCTTATCGTCATCCAGATTGTTTTTGACGGCAGTTCGGATTTTACTTTTTCGCTCCATTCGATTATGCATACTCCGTCACCGTAGAGCATTTCGTCAACGCCGAGGTTTATGAAATCTTCCGCACCTTCGAGCCTGTATACGTCCATGTGGTATAGCGGCATTGATTTTCCGTTGTATTCGCTTATAAGACAGAATGTGGGGCTTGTTATGCATTCGTCAATGCCAAGTGCTTTTGCGATCCCCTTGGTGATGGTCGTTTTTCCTGCGGCCAATGTTCCGGTCATGGCGATTATGTCACCGGGCTTGAGCAGTGCGCCGATTTTTTCCCCGAGAGCGATCGTTTCTTCCGGGGTCTTTGTCTTGAATTCTAAAGCTGCCATAATCAGACTTGCGGAAGCGCTCCTTTTTTATAGAGGTCGTCGATGAATTCCCTGAGCGACTTTTTTACCGGCATGACGGGATAATTCAAGCTTGCCGGAAGAGGATCTATCTCTATGTTCCTTTTTCCAAGCGGATTCACTTCAATGCTGAACCTGACGGGAACGGAAACATGCTGGGAAAGAATGTCAAGTACGGCAGTTCCCCTGTATTTGTTGAAGTAATAAATATATCCCTCTTCTTTTGCAATAGAGTTGATTTCTAGGACTTTCATACTTTATAGAATAACCCAAATTCCGCAAAAATACAAGGATTATGGGCTATTTTTCCTCCTTGCCGTTGCTGTATCCGTATACGTGCGCATATATCTGGTTTTTCACCGCCGTCTGTATGTCGATGAACTTTATGTGGTAGTTCGTCCTGTCGGATTCAAAATCTTTCGTAGTTGAGAGTATGATTCCGACCGCTTCCATATCGTTGCCGTCAATCTGGAATTTCAGGAGCAGATAGTGCCCGGAAAGTATGTCCTTTGATCCTGACAGGCTGCATCCCGCCGCTGAAATGTCGTCTATGGTTCCGTTTATGCTTTCGCCGAGGACTGCATATCCTTTCGTGTTGCCGGTGCTTTTTGCCCTTGGTTCGACTTCAGAAAATATGCACGGAACGTTTACGTCCACACGCCTGTACTTTCTGCGCTGTATCGGCTCCAGTGATTTTGCGGGCTTCATTATGAGAAGGAATTTTCCTTCCAAAGCTTCTTCGTAGCGGATGACCCTTGCCTGCATCAGATAGGCTGAATTCATCCCGGTGCCTGGAACCGTTAGGAAAAATTTTGAGAGCGGGGCAGGCTTTCTTTCGTTTATGAAAAACATCTTCGGTATTTCGACCGTAGCACCCTGGGGATTCTGTTTTGAAAGAAGCAGCGTCCAGTTGAATCCTTCCGAATCTTTGAATATGAGTTCCTGGCCTTCCTTCAGTTCCGCCGATGAAGTTATGACAGATTTGTTCTCTCGGATTTTTTCAAGCTTCCTCATCATGGAAAAAAGAACCGCAATCTGTTCCTGCGAAGATCCGTTTCCTGACATTTCGATATACTGCTTTTTGAAAAGACTTTCCACAGCTTCTGCATCATTGTTGAGGAAAACTATGTTCGGAGCCTTGTTTTTTTTGCATATGTGCCAGAGAAGCTTCATCTCTTCATCAGAAAGGGATGCCTTGCGTCCTATTGCCGTGACGTTCTTTTTTGTGGTGAAATTTTCCTTGCGTTTCTGGGCGAATTTTGAGGAATGCCTCCACGCGGAGATTTTCCTTGCTATGAAAGAAATGAGTAGAATAAGTATTACTGCCGCAATCAATCCTATTATGACCCAGTATAAAACAGGATTTTGTCGTGCAAGAATGGGCTGCCCGGAATCTTCGAGTCTCATAAATCATTTCCTCCGATTTTTTGTTTACCGGCAGCAGTCTTCAAGCGAATCTATAATCTGCCTGAGCCTCGGGCTGATTTCATATTCCGCAAGGTCTCCGACGGTGACAGTGTCTTTTTCGGACAACGCCTGCTCAAAATCCTTCAGGATCCCGAAGAATTCTTCGAAAAATGCGCTTAGATCCTTTCCGTCAACGGTAATTTTCTTGTAAACGTCCGGGAAAAGCGAGCTGAGCCTTGCAGTGCGCACGAACGATTCCATTTCATCTGCAAGCACGTTTATTATGGAATATGCCTCCGCATCTTTTCCGCTTTGAAGGAACACTGAAATTTCCGAAAGCTTGTCGTTCTGCTCCGTAAGCCGGCCTATGCTCTGCCTGAAAGCTTCGAGAATCTGCTGCTTGGAAATCACCGTCAGCTCTATGCATGTGCCGTCGGACAGCGGTTCGTCCTGTATTGAATCGATCTCTTCCGCAGAAATGACCTTTCCGTCAAGTATTATTCCGGTTGTAGTGGCTTCCTGTTCCTCTATGGCATTTTCAAACGAAATCAGAAAATCACCGACCGTCTTTTCGTTTTCCAAAGTAATGTCTACCGGTTCGCCGTTAACCTTCAGCTGCATGAATCACCTCATTTCTTTTTGTTGTTGTTCAATGAATCGGCCCAGTTCGTGATGGATGTCTGCTGGCTTTCCAGACTGTTGAGCGTGCTTTCCATCGTTGAATATTTGGACTTTAGCGATGCTTCTTTATCGTCAAGTTGTGACTGAAGTTTAGTGATCTTTGAATTCGATGAGTCTATGCGTGTCTTCAGTGCGTCGGTCTTCGTGGAGATGATTCCGCCGGTCTGTGTCCATGCCGTGAGCTGCTTGTCAAGGAGATAGCCGATTCCGTTGTCGATTATCATGTCTCCGTCGGTGTCGAATCCGAACAGATCCTTTATTTCGTCAAGGTTCGATTCAAGCTGTGAGTCGAGCTTTTTTTCGTCGATCTCAAGGTATCCGCGGAGCTGTGATGCATTGTATCCTGAAGATCTTCCGCTTGCGTTGGTTGAGATTCCGATCTGATTGAGCATGGTTATGTCCGAATCATAGCCGTAGTTGTAGTTGTTCGACGTAATCCTCTGGAGCTGTGATTTTCCGTTTGTCAGCGTGAAATCTCCCTGGAACATGCCCAGTTTTTCCATGGCATCTTCCTGCTCGTCGTCGGTGAGGTAGTCAAGCTCGTTTACTATTTCCGGCTTGTTGATCGTGAGTATGTTAAGCTCCGCAATCACCTGGTTGTATTTTCCTACGAAAGTGATCAGTGCGTTCTTTGCGCTTTCCTTGTCCGGGTTGACCGTAATGGTTGCGGTTCTCTCCGTCTTTTCATGCAGATGAAGCGTAACGTCAGGAATTACGTCGTCAATGTCGTTGGTCGGCCTTGTGATCGTGATTCCCTCATACTTGATGATTGCATCCGCTGCGCTTACGATGGGGTGGTTCGGCGTGAATCCCGTTCCCTTTTCCGAGTCGTATGTTTCAGGAACCGTCATGGCGATGGTTTTTCCTGTGTTGCTGTTCCTGATTATGATGCTGACTGCATCAGGATAGTCTTTCAGCGGAATTACGACCTTTGTTTTTCCGTCCGTGTTGGAGATGTTTTCCGGTGCAAGCTCCGATTCCGTTCCGTCAGCGTTTTTTACGAACACATAGCGGTTGTCCTCTACAGGAACAAGGGGGGCGGAACTTTCGCCTCCGGTTTCAAGCGTCGTTTCGTTTTCTTCATTATATACTGTGACTCCGCGGTATTCAACGTATCCCGGATTTGCCATGTTCGGCGTGCTGAACCCGAAATTCAGCTCATCGGTTATGTCGTCCCCGACTTCTGCCTTGAATGAGAATTCTATTTTTCCGTCATCATAATTCTTCGCGCTTTCCGGTATTGGAATTTCGATTCCGTTGCGCGGCGGTATGGTGATTGTCTTTCCGTCTGTCTTTACGTCTTTTTTTGTGAGCGTAGGTATTCCCACCTGATCGCCCAGATCAAGGGTTGATGGAGTGGAGTAGCCTGAAACGTCCGATGAAAGCTTTTCTGATTCAGGTACTGTTTCCGTGATCATGTCTATTCTTTTTGCAAGCTCCAGTGCCTTGTCAGCGAAAATGAGCCTGTTTTCTTCTCCGGTTTTGAGAGCTTCGATCAGGAGAGCCTTTTCTTTTGAGCTTACGCCGATTACGCTTGCCTTGATTACGTTCGTGCCCCTTTTGTTGAGTGCGGTAACAAAATCAGAAAGCTTTCCGCCTTTCCAGTTGAAGGAAACCGTCTTGTCTCCTACGGTGAATGTGTATACGCCCTTTTCAATCTGCATGTTGCGGTCTATGTTGCCGCTGAGGAATCTGTCTGCAGTTGCCGGCTGCACCACGTCTATTTTGAAAGATCCGAAATCTGCGCCGCGGTTTGCATCTGCCGTGATTGCAAATTCATCGGATGATGTGGTCAGCTTGTTGCTGAAGGGGTTTTCAAAAGAATAAAGAGACTTCACGCTTTCCTTGAGGGAGTTCATCTTCTGGTTTACGTCACGCCATGCACTTTGCTGCGCTTCGTATTTTTCCTTCTGAGCTTCTTCCCTCTTTAATGGAATACGTTCAGTCTCCATAAGAGCTTCTACGAGGTCGTTAGTCTTGTACTTGTCTGATACGCCAGGAATGCTGATACCGTCTGCCATTTTATCCCCGTCCCCTTGAAAAATGGTAAAAACTATGCTGTCCGTTTGTGAACAGCACAGCCCGTTATATTACATCGTCGAACAGCAGTCCTATAGTATGCTTCATGTTGATTTGTATTTTCTGCAAATCTTCTGAAGGAATCTGTCGGATTACCCGGTTAGTGGACGGATCCACAACCTCGACGATGACTTTTCCAAGCTCATCGTTTACGCTGAACTTGACCGTGTGCCCGAGAACCATGTCTGATAATTCCTGAAGCTGCTTCACAGTCTCATTTACGTCATGCAAATTAGCTTCAAGATAATCCGTTACTTCTGCAGCACCAGCTGGAGCCAATTCTTGTTGAACTTTAGCGACATTGGTGTTGAAGAAAGTGTTTTTGTGGCCATCCATTGCCATCGATCCAATCGAACTATTAATCGAATTAATTGTGTTCATGGAACTTTCCTCCTGAAAAAGAAAGAGGGGGGAAGGGGGCGCACCCCTCCTCACTCTTTTTATACCATCGTTAATCAAAAGATGACATCCAGATATCTCT
>JAFOTA010000040.1 GCA_017421145.1 Treponema sp. | reverse complement strand
GGGCTTCAAAACAGTTTCTTCAATGACGATTGATTTTGAAAATGCGGTTTCGGAAACAGCAAACCCTTCTTTCCGCTGCAGGGATTTTTTTATAGAGTCACGGGCTGATTCAGTTTGCCGTATCTGAGTTTCAAGCCTTGCTTTTGCATCTCCGGTCGTGCGGTCTTTTCCGCTGATTCTTGCGACATCGATTTTTCTTTGCGCATCATGGTCTTTAGGATCGGAAGATTTTTTTGAAAGCCTGCTTTTTGATTTTTCATTTTCTGCTTCAAGTTTCCTGCTTCTCTGTTTTTCGGATGAAAGCTTTGAATTCAATTTTTCCCATTCACCTCTGGACTGATTTGAATTGTTCTTTCTCAGCTCAAGGGCTTTTGTAAGAGCGCATGGATATGAATCATAGACGGTGCAATCCCTTCCGCCGGAAAAAGCATGCGACTCATTGAAAAGAAAAACGGTGCGTGTGCAAAGCAGATCGGAAAACGAACGGTCGTGGCTCACCATGATTCCAATCCCGTCAAACAGCCTGAGAGCATCGGAAATCATTTTTGAAGCCGCAGAATCAAGGTGATTTGTCGGTTCATCCAAAAGCAGTACGGACGGTTTTTCAGAAAGCGCACATGCAATCTGAATGCGTTTTTTTTCTCCGCCGGAAAGACTTTCATAACGGTCAAGCATTTCTTCGGTAACATGAAGCTGAGAAAAAAATCTGCGCACGTCATTGTCGCCGCTCCAAAATGCATTGTAGAGATTTTCAGGCATCTCGGAACTTTCTTGCGGACAATAGACCGTTTCACCGCCAGCAGCAATTTTCCCGGAATCAGGAGAGATCAATCCGGAAATCAATTTCAGGAGAGTGCTTTTTCCCGAGCCATTGCTCCCGGCAACACAAGTCCAGCCGCCGTAAATCTGCAGAGAAAAATCTTCAAACAAAACTGAATGAGAAGATGGATAAGAAAAATAAAGATTGGTGATTTGAACTGACATATATGCCTCCATACGGAAGCAGCCGCAAAAAGCAACGCCGGAAAAAATAAAAATGCAACTGACTTCCAAAATAAAATCTCACAAGAGAAAAATAAATTGCGGAAATCAGATTACATTATCATCGGCTATATGTCTCCTAAATTAGATTAAGCTAGTTTTTGTAGATTATTATGAAAAATAAAACTTGTCAATCTTTTTACAGAAAAAAAATCTTCATTTGCATCTCAGCTCTTCCATAAAAAATATAAAAAATGATAGAATAAGTCAGGAGAAAAAAAATGAACGAGATTTATGATTTTATAAAAAAATGCGGAACATATTATCTTGCGACGGTTGAAGACGGACAGCCTCGTAACAGACCGTTCGGCACGATAAATCTTTTTGACGGAAAGCTTTACATCCAGACAGGAAAAAGCAAGGAAGTTTCAAAGCAGATTCAAAAAAATCCGCACGTTGAAATCTGCTGCTTCGACGGTTCAAGCGGTCAATGGCTCAGGCTTGCAGGCGAACTTGTCCGTGACGAAAACCGCGCTGCAAAAGCAGACATGCTTTCACATTATCCGGAGCTTCAGAAAATGTATTCCGCCGATGACGACAACACCGAAGTGCTTTATTTCAAAAATGCAACGGCAACATTCTCAAGCTTTGCATCTGCCCCGCGCACCGTTAAGTTTTGATTATATTAAAAGCACAGCTTTGAACTAAAACAAATCCCGGAATCCAAATGACAGCATAGTGTTTTTTATTCCGGGATATTATGGGTCGGAATGAATCGCTTCTTTCAGGCATTTTTACCCATGCAAAAATTCCATGACCACCCTATTGAATTCCTCCGGCTTTTTATTTGCGATAAAATGATTTCCTTTTATGAATTTAAGTTCCGCACCGTCGATGTTTTCTGCAATGAGCCTCGTGTGCTTTTCTTTCACCATGTCGTTCGTTCCGGCGATGACAAGCACCGGGGATTTTATTTTCCTTAAATCTTCCAGAGAAATGTTCGGGTCGTTCACCATGAGGCCGAGCATTTCGGCATTGGCTTTTGCATTCGGATTTTTCTTTGCGAATGCATTTGCAATTTTATATCCTATCTCTATCGAAATCTGTGTTGAAGCTTTTATTCCGCCTGCATCAAGATTTCCGCCGTTTAAAATCAGCTTGTTTGTTCTGGACGGATATTTGATTGCAAAAATCATAGCGATGTTTGCACCGTCTGAAAAACCCAGGACATTTGCTTTGTCCAATCCGCGGTTGTCCATGAACGAAAGCAGATCGTCCGCAAACTGCCTGATCGTAAAAGGCTCGGTTCCCCTTTCTGTTTTTCCGTGTCCTCTTGTATCAAGCGCAAAAACATGGTATGCGGCAGAAAAGGCTTCCATCTGATTTGAAAAATAACTTGAATCTTCACCGTTTCCATGAAGAAGAATCAGAGGCTCCCCGGTTCCACGCTCAATAAAAAAATGTTCTATGTCCATGCAATCATGCTAGCATTTTTTTTCTGATTAATCCATTCAATATGCACACGAATATATAATATAGAAGAAATCTTCCAAAATGGTTGGGTGAAATTTCAAAAGTTTTTTTGCGAAAATTTGATTTTGCCACTATCTTTTTACGGCTTATCTGGTAAAATATAAGCTATAAAAATAAACTGAGAGGAAAAATATATGGCTATGAGACTTGTTACCCGCTCTGATTTTGACGGACTGGCCTGCGGTGCGCTTCTTCTTGAAGCCGGTATAATTGACCATTGGAAATTCGCACATCCGAAAGATTTACAGGACGGACTTGTTCCGATCGACAGCAACGACTGTCTTGCAAACGTTCCGTTCGTTGAGGGATGCGGACTTTGGTTCGACCATCATTCTAGTGAATTTGAGCGCAATCAGCTTAAAGGAAAGTACAAGGGAGAAAGCAGAATCACTCCTTCATGCGCGCGCATCATCTACGAATATTACGGCGGAAAGGAAAAGTTCCCGAACTTTGATGACATTATGACGGCCGTTGATAAAGTTGATTCAGGAAACTTGACAATCGATGAAATCCAAAATCCACAGGGATGGATTCTCGTCGGATTTTTAATGGATCCACGTACCGGACTCGGACGCTGGCGTGATTTCACCGTGCCGAACTATGCGCTCATGGAAAAACTGATGGTTGCATGCCGCGACAAATCTACCGAAGAAATTCTTGCAATGCCCGACGTAAAAGAACGCATCGAAGTTTATAACGAGCAGACGGAAAAATTCAAGGAGATGGTCAAGGCTCATACATCCGTTGACGGAAACCTCATCATCTCGGACTTGCGTGGAGTTGACCCCATCTATACAGGAAACCGATTTATGATTTACAGCATGTATCCTGAACAGAACATCTCTGCATGGATTACAAGCGGAAAAGGCGGTGAAGGTTGCTCTGCTGCAGTCGGATACAGCATACTCAACAAAACGTGCAAAGTGAACGTTGGAAGCCTCATGCTCAAATACGGCGGCGGCGGCCATGAAAAAGTCGGAACATGCCAGTTCAAAAGCGACAACATGGAAACAGAACTTCCGAAGATGCTCGCAGAACTGAAATCACTTGCAAACGGCTGAGACAGTTAAAAGCATATTAAAACTTCGAAGTCCGGGGGAGTCTTCCTTTTGCATGGGCAGGACTCCCCTGTAAAATTGATTTCCGCACTCTCTCACTTTCTCCCCATCTTATATCCGAGGACTTTTTTTGAACATGCGGACACGCATTAACCGCACAAAATACATTCCGCAGTTTTTATCTCACCGCCCGCGGCAAGTTTTTTTACATCAACGCTCATCGGACAAACAGCATTGCATTTTCCGCATCCGGCACAATCCGACGCCTTTGATTTTATTTTCAGCTGGGGCAGATGAATCAGCCGTCCGAACTTGTATCCCAAAATCATAAAAGGAGCCATCCAGCAGATATAGTGACAGTTCGCGCATTTTCCGTGGACAATTGCGGGAATCAAAAACATCAGCGTGAACACGATAAAGCTTCCGTTTATGATATGATTCATCGCGGCCATAATAAGCCAAGCAAACTTGTCAAGAAATAATTTTACCCGTCGGTATTTTCTGTCCGGTTTTACAGTTTGAAAGTTTCTATTATCTTTCCAAGCTCGTTCAGGTCGGACATATTTTTTTCGGAACTGGTTGAGACTTCCTTCATCGCGTCCATGATTCCGTTAACACTTGCGGTCATGGCGTTCATCCGCTCCTTTATCTTTCCGGTGGATTCGTTCAGGACTTTCATTTCACGGACAATCTGTTCTCCTCCGACCATCATTTCCTGCGAGCCGTTTCTAACCACCGATGTCGTGTCGCTGATCTGTTTCATCGCATCAAGCACCTGCTGGTTTCCCTCAGACTGCTCGGCCATGGCGTTCATGATCACGCTTTCCTGGGTTCTTACCGTCTGGGCAAGTCCATAGATTACATCAAACTTCTGCTGGACATCCTTAGTGTGAGAGGAGACCATTTCTATTGAAGAGGAGAGAGCCTTCAGACTGTCGCTGATTGCCTTTCCCTGTTTGCTTGACTGTTCCGCAAGTTTTCTGATTTCATCCGCAACAACAGCAAATCCCTTTCCTGCTTCACCGGCGTGTGCAGACTCAATGGCCGCGTTCATGGCGAGAAGGTTGGTCTGGCTCGCTATGGTCTGGATAATCGAAGAGGCCTCCATGAGTGACGCTGACTGTGCGATAATCTCCTGCGACATGGTTACCGCGCTCTGGACGCTCTGCCTTCCCTCATCAGATGCCTGGCCGAGAGAATTAACCGCGTCCGTGTTCTTTTCCAAAATCTGTGTCATGCTGCGGATATTCGCGACCATCTCGTCAACAGCCGCCGATGATTCACCCACGCACTTTGACTGGATCTCGACGCTCTGGTTCAGACTGCGGATTGTGGACATGATGTGAGTGGCGGAAGCGTTTGCCTCCTCGACTCCAGCCGCCTGATCCGAAATCGACATGCCGATTGTCTCTATGCCGTTGGTTATGTCCGACACGCTCACGGACGCGCTGCCCATACTTTCACCGAGCAAAGCAGCAGTTTTGTTTGAAGTTTCTATCGAATGTCTGATTCCAATAAGAACATTGCGTGTGTTTTCGGAGAAGGAGTTGAGATTTTTGATAAGGTCCCCAAGTTCGCACCTCAAAATCACCCGGAGCTCATCGGACGTGTAATCCCTTTTTGAAAGGGAGTCCGAAAGATCGGAAATCGACATCATGTTCTTCTTTATGTCGTTGATGTTGCAGAAAAAGTCTATTACGTCCATCACAACCGCGACGGCGACGAAAGGCAAAATCCTTATCAAAAATTCGTAGTTTGAAAGCGAACGGTTGGCCGGAATAAAGAACATGGTCTCAACGATCAGAACCAATCCCACAATTCCGAATATGGCGGCAAGAACAATCCTTCTGACAAGTCCCATAGTCTTGAACTCGGACCTGTATGGAAGCCACCAAAGATGATGCTCAATGCTCTGCATGTAGATGATGTACGTGAACAAAGAAAAAACGAACGTGATTCCCAGCATCAAAGTCATCTGGTACAAGAACGGAGACTCACCGGCGAACGCGGCATACGAAAGTCCCCTCTGGTTGTATCTTAAGATATAGACAAGAGGCGAAAGAGCGGAAAAAAGCACCGGAAAAATGATGGAGACTTTTTCAAACAGATTTATGAATTTGTTGCACCTGACGATATATTCCTCCGAGCCGTCGTACTTATCTATGAAGGACCTGTACCAAAGGAACATGAAATACGGTACAGAAATCTGAAAAAATGGAATAATCCACACGCAGGGATCAGAAATAGCGGCGGCAAGCTCAGGACCCGTCACAGCGCCCATAGCAAGTTCCGCCACAATAAATATCGGAGGAGGAAGCAGATAGGTCAGCCATAGCATAAGCAAGGTCCGTCTAGTTATCTTCTTCTCCGGGATCTTATCTTTAATCTCGTTAGTCATAAATAACTCCTCTAAGAAAAAAAAGTAAGGAAAACTACATTCGCAAAAAACACCCCAATGGACTGCAATTAATTACAAATGATAAAAAATTCCCCACCCCAAACATAAACTACAAACTTTTTATACTATTTAAATTCGGTATATTATTAAATTATTTAAAACAAAAAAGCCGGCTGATGCCTGTTTTCCTGAAATGGATCATACACACTCAGTATTACCAAGTAAATACGTACCCGAAAATATTATACCATCGTCAGAACAACATTGTCAAGAAAAAGAAACTAAAAAAAACTGTTTATTTTTCAAGAACGAACAAATATTCACGGACATGAATGCTGCGGCTGCGGAGGTTGCGGCTTCCCCTGAAAGTGTTGTAAGGTATTTCAACGGTTTTCACTTTGCCGTATTTTTTCAGCATATCCGTCATTTCTTCAAAGCTTATGAATCCTTCGGAATTATAGGAAATGACCGCATACTTTGCCTGCAATGCGGAAATCGTTTTTTCCATTGAATCAAGTGCAGAATAAGATTTATTGAATACGGAACGGTTCCATCCCTGCGTAATTCCGCTGACCCTGCTCACTTCAACGTCAAGCTTGTTTTTTAAAATCAAGTTCAGCATAAAATAATTCGAGCCGTAAGGATGCTGATTGTACGGAGGATCAAGATATGCAATGTCAATGTCCTTAAGCACACCGGAAAGCTCCACAGTATCTTTTTGAAAAATTTCCAGGCCGGATTCAAAATTGCTGAACACAGGCTTCTTCAGTTCTATTTTTCCGAAAATCCTTGGAAGAGCATTTTTCCCGCTTGCACCGAAACAACCGATCCCGGTATTCTTGTCCTTGTAAAATCCCTTGAACACTCCGCTCGTATTCACATGTATCGAAGCTTCGACAATCAGAGGCGCAAGGAAGAATTTTTTCATGGAAGCATCCTTTACCACGTCGTCTATCAGCTTTCTGTAAGTATCTATCAGAACGGCATTTTCGTGCGTATAAAAAACCCTCTCCCCTTTTTTGATTTTCTCATCATTTTTTGGAGCATAGTTTTTCGAAATGATTCCCTCAAACTTCTCTTCATTGCAACGCCGCTCGATTTTTCTACGGAGCCTCAGATACTTTTCTTCCGGGAAATCTTTTTTGTTAATAAGATAGCATCCGTTTATCACGGCGGAATAATTTTCCAGATCATTTACAATAAGATTGGAGGAATGTTTTTTCAGCATGCGCGCAACGATACCGGAACCAGAAAACAAATCTGCGCAGACAAGCTTTTTCTTTCCGACCTTCAAAGCAATATCTTCAACTTCATTTTCGATGTTCCCGATCAATGCCCTTTTGTTTCCTAGATAAGTAATTATTTGCGTCGTAAGAAAATCCTTGTTTTCTTCAATTATATCATTCATTCCGGAACCTTAAAAACTATTTCATCTTAATATTTGTTCTATAATATCATACCTTAAATTTTTAATGAAGTATTCAGAATAAAATTATGCCGGATCCTTTTTTTTGATTCATTCGGAGTCCATGAAGTTCCAGTGACACCCGGATTTTATTGTAGTATAATTCATGGTGATTTCCGCAGCATCTTCCGTTTCAGAATTAATCGACAGAATCAGTGCAAGAGGATATCAGGAGCATATTATGAACAAAAAACTCGGAATGATCGGTTCCATTTTGAATGCCTTTACGGTGCTTTCATTCGCAGGATTCATGCTGATAGGCTTTAATTTCGGAAGCTATTTTTCATGTATATTTCTTGCAATAAGTTTCGTGATAATGATTTGCGCCTTGGACTCCGAATGTGTGCCGGAAAAGAAGACCGCAGGCAAAATATCCGTTGTGTTTTCAGGAATCTACGCCGTACTGATTTTTATCGTCTATTTCACGCAGTGTACGACGGTCACGAATGAAAAGCTCGGTCATGAAGCAGAAAGAATCCTTAACTTCAGCTACATGGGGATGATATTCAATCTTGATCTGCTCGGCTACGCAATGATGGCGCTTTCAACTTTTTTCATGGGACTTGCGCTGAACATAAAAACAAAAGCGGACAAAATCCTGAAGCTTCTCCTTTTGATTCACGGAGTATTTTTCATCAGCTGCTTTATCATGCCCATGACCGGGATTTTTTCTAACGGCAACGGCTCCACGTCAATCGGCGGAATTATTGCGCTTGAAATATGGTGCCTCTACTTTCTTCCGATCGGAATCCTTTCGTTCATTCATTTCAAGAAAAACGCATGACTAGAACTTAAGCACTTTGAGCGTTATTTTTGAATCTGCATTTATCTGGATTCTGTGCCTTTTGAAATTTCCGGGGATGCTTTTTCCGTCATAATTGCTCATTGCAATCGGTTCCTTGGGAATTCCGAAAAGTCCTGTGTCAAGATTTCCGTTTCCGTTTGTGTCATGGCAGAGCGAAAAAACATACTCACCGTCGGGAAGCTCTGTTTCAAAAATGACCGTCCCGATTTTTGGCTCTATGCAGAATTCCTTGTATGAAATCTTTTTGTCATAAGATTTTGCAGAATCATAAATGCACAGATAGATTTTTCCTTCAGCTGATTTTACCTGCGTGATTTCAACCGTGACTTTGTTCTGCTTTGCACTTCCGGCAGAAAAAACAAACAAGGGGCAGAACAGCATTATCATTATGTAAAAAATCTTTTTCATACTATGGTCATCTCCTGCACATACAAAATGATTTAAGATAAATCAATTATAGCATAAATTTAATATAAAGGCATCTCATAAAAACATTTTTCAAAATTCACCGTAGCAAAATATTTTTCCCGGATCAAAAAAGATGTGATATAATTGAAAGATAAATTACAAGTCAAGGAGTCGCAGGCATGGAGAATTTCACTTTTTACAGCCCTACAAAATTTGTTTTTGGGAAAGACACGGAAAATCAGGCCGGAAGTCTTGTAAAAGAATTCGGAGGGAGCAAAGTGCTTCTTCACTTCGGAGGAAAATCAGCAGAAAAATCCGGTCTTCTCGGTCGGGTAAGGGAGTCGCTTGAATCTGCCGGGATTGATTTTGTGGAGCTTGGCGGCGTGCATCCGAATCCACTGGACGATCTTGTTTACCAAGGCATAGAGCTTTGCAAAAAAAGCGGAGTAGATTTTATCCTTGCGGTCGGAGGCGGTTCGGTCATAGACAGTTCAAAGGCAATTGCGCTCGGTGTATGCTATGACGGTGACTTCTGGGATTTTTATTCCGGTAAAGCAAGCGCAAAATCAGCATTGCCGGTTGCAACCATACTTACCATTGCGGCCGCCGGAAGCGAAGGATCTCCCGACAGCGTAATCACAAAAAAAGACGGAATGGTAAAACGCGGCTATGGAAGCGACATCATACGTCCATGCTTTTCAATTTTGAACCCGGCGCTCACACAGACACTCCCTGCGTACCAGACTGCATGCGGAGCAACCGACATCATGGCGCATGTCTGCGAAAGATATTTTACGAACACAAAAAACGTCGAGACAACCGACCGACTTTGTGAAGCCGAACTTCTGGCGATGATTCACGAAACTCCGAAAGTGATTGCCGATCCGGATGATTACGAGGCGCGTGCAAACATCATGTGGGCAGGAATGGTCGCACACAACAATATTGTCGGCGTAGGACGTGAACAGGACTGGAACAGCCACGGAATCGAGCATGAGCTTTCTGGACTCTACGACTGTGCGCATGGAGCGGGTCTTGCCGTAATAATGCCTGCATGGATGGAATTCGTTTACAAGCACGATGTCATGCGCTTCGCTCAGTGGGCTGAACGTGTCTGGGGCTGCAAGATGGATTATGCTGATCCAGATGCGACTGCTCGTGAAGGAATCAGACGCTTCAGGGAATTCCTCCACAACATAGGAATGCCGATTAATTTTTCGGAGCTTGGTGCAAAAGAAGAGGACATCCCGACGCTCGTAAAAAAATTCGGTCTTGCTCCGGGAAAAACCACAGGCGGTTTCGTACATTTGACTTCAGATGACATCGCCGAGATTTACAGGATTGCGGCAAAAACTTCTTGCCATGGTTTTGTTTCAGCTTAGCTATGGCATAATCATTCAATATTGTGATAGAATATAGGTTATATTATTCACACAGAATTTGGAGGCTTATATGACAGCTATACGCAACGTTTTTTTAGTGGTCTTCGCAACCATGATGGTTTTTCCGATGTCGCCGCGCGGCTCAAAAAACAAATCATCAGACAATAATGTACAACAGAATGTTGACCCTAAAGTAAAGGAAGCTTTTGACTGCACGAACGATTTCAGAACAGGATCAGAAGCCTATTACTGGAACCGCGACAACAGAACGAAAACAAATCTTGTCGGAAAGCTCGGCAAACTGACATTGGACGAAGAATTGTGCAAGGCAGCTCAAATCAGGGCAGACGAAATAGTAAAAAAATTCAGCCACACACGCCCGAACGGTGAAAGCTGCTTCTCTGTTTTTGACGACCTTTCAATCGATGCTATGTCACAAGCAGAAAACATTGCCGCCGGATCAAGCACCGGAAAAGGCACGTTCATTCAGTGGAAAGAAGACGATGAAGACTACTCCGGTCAGGGACACCGCCGCAACATGCTTGGAAAAGACTACTCCAGAATAGGAATCGCATATTCATACAGCCCAAAATCAGAGTACAAATACTACTGGGTCATGGTTCTCGCCGACTGAGTTTTTTTGATTTTTTATAAATGGCGTTACCGCCGCATGCGGCGGTCGCTATGTCCGCCCTTCGCTACCGCTCACCACCCTTCCAGGGCGGCAAGGGGCTACCAGCGCTAACGCATCACATAAAATACATCACAACGATTTTTCATATCTCCTCCTTTTCCCCAAGGCAAGATCATAACTTTCATCCAAAAATGATTTTATTTTCTCAAAAGGAACGGAACCGTCAAGCAAAATCGTGAACCAATGCTTTTTGTTCATGTGATATGCAGGAAAGATTGATTTTCCGTCGAGAACCGAATCCAAATCTTCCGGGTCAATCCGTAATCCGATAACTTCTGCTTTGCCACTTTCTTTTATGCCGAGCTTTTCTTTTTTAACAACGCATATCAGGCAATACCATTTTTGATTGTCCTTGCGCCGGTAAACTGCATTGTCGGAAAATTTTTCCCATAGGAATTCAAGTTCGTCACCATATTTTTCGCTTACGTATTTTATGATTTTTTTCGTAACTGCGTTTTTAAAAACTTCCGTTTCATAGCAGTTTTCTACGACCGCTTTTATTTCAGATTCAATTGCAGAGCGCATTTCACCCACAAATTTTCCTTGGGCAGATTTTACTTTATAAAGACTGTATTCTTCTCCGCTTTCAATATCAAAAACTTTCGTAAAAACATTTCCGGAAAAATCTATTTTGATTTCCAGTGAAAATTGATTTTCAAATATGTTTTTCCTCAGTTCAAAAAATCCGTCCTTTTTCTCAAAGCCATGGCACATGAGTTTTTGGACGGAAACTTTTTTGAATTTCAGAAGGCTTTCAAATTCACATGCGTTCATCTTTATGCAAAACTATTTTTTAGTCCGCCGGCTTGATGCTGCTTCTTCCAATTCCCCATCAAGAGCCATTTTTACGTATTCAATAAAATCCTCAAATGGAGGGATTTTTTTAAAACCTGCCATTGTAGAATGAGCATTTGTTTTCAAATCATTAATGCCCAGGAAATACGGACAGCCGAATTCTTTTGTAAGCGCATCGAATTCAATATTGACGGTTTTTATCACATTATTGTTCTGCCAGACCTGACATGTCAAAGGGTAATAGAAATCTCCCGTCTGGTCAATTTTTTCATAGACATCAATGTTATAGTCCTTGTACGAAAACGAATGTATCATAAAATATTTCGCATTTTTCAAATCTTCGTCATCAGAGTTCTTGCAGATTTCACGGAGCTGCTTTTCATATTTTTCGGCTTTATTGTATTCCCCTTCTGAATAAAGGATTATAATCATCATGTTTACCATTGGAAATGAATTTTTATCCTGCTTCAAATATGCTTCACCGTAGGACTTTGCTTTTTTGTATTCTCCTATTTTAAAATATATCCATGCAAGATCACCGGCCACGGCAGCTTTCTTTTCCAGCTCATAGCTTTTGGAATAATTTTCCAGCGCGCTTTGATAATCGTCGATCATCTCGTACACATTTCCGAGTTTTTCATAGGCGTGAGCGTATGTCCCGTCAAGCTCAATGCACTTTTTCAAATTCTGAATCGCAAGCTCATACTTTTCGGTATAATAATAGCTTCCTGCAAGATAATCATAGGCTTCAAGAAAATCCGGCGATTTTTGAATTGCTGCACCAAGGTATTTTTGCGCTTCTTCGTCATTTCCAATTCGAAAATACGACATGCCGAGATAAAAACAATCTGACGCAGAATACGAGCTTTCATCTTCCGCTTCTATCGCCGATATGACTTCATCAAACTGACCACTATTGATGTGGGAAACAACACGGTGATGACAACGTTGAATTGCTCCAAAAACTCGAACCTGAGCAGCATCACGGATCTGTCGACCTGC
>JAFOTA010000039.1 GCA_017421145.1 Treponema sp. | reverse complement strand
GGTTTCTTAATCAACTCGGTCGGAATCATCATAAACATCGTGAACCAGTTTACGCTCCGTCGTCCGGGCAAGGCTCTTTTCGGAAAGACCGGCATAAGCGGCGCGGTGTTTTTCTGGTACGTCATTGCATTTGCGCTCCGCATCGCACTGTTCAAGCATAGCCCGATGATTTTTGACTGGGTAATCATGGGGCTTTCGCTGATCCTTACGGCATACGGTGAAATATTTGAGCGCATCATCGAGGGAAAGAGGCCGGTGCTTGAAAACGGATTCGGAACCGCGCTTATTTCCGGGCTTGTTGAAATCATCGAGGTAGTATCATCCTACCTTTCCAATACGGTCAGCTTCGTGCGTGTGGGTGCTTTTGCCCTTGCACATGCCGTACTCGGATTTTTGATTGAGAAGATGGTCGGTATGGCTCCGCTTGCCGGCGGAATCTTGATCAGCATACTGGGAAATGCAATAGTCATAGCCCTTGAGGGAATGATCGTCGCAATCCAGGTGGTGCGCTTGCAGTATTATGAATTTTTCAGCAAGTTCTTCCACGAAACAGGCAGGGATTTCAAGCCTTTCTGCTTTACGTACAAGGCTTTTGAAAAATAAAAAACAAATTGTAAAACAATCATAGTGAGGTGTGTTATGAAAAACTCTTCCGGAAAAAAGATTTTGGCTCTGATGGCGGTCATGGTTTTTGCTGCTGTGACGGCGGTTTTCGCTCAGTCTGCTGATTCAGCCCAGGCTGCTTCGTCTGCTGCACAGGAAGTTACTGCTGAACAGGGCGGATCAGGTTCTGCGGTCAAGTATATCGCTGCTGCCGTTGCGGTCGGTCTTGCATGTATAGCATCAGGCCTTGCCGTAGGAAAAATCGGTGCCGCCGCCATGGGTGCTATGGCTGAGAATTCCGAGCTTTCCGGTAAGGCTCTCCCGTTCGTAGGTCTTGCGGAAGGTATTTGTCTGTGGGGCTTCCTTGTTGCCTTGTTCATAATCCTCATGTAGGAAAATACCGTGGAATATTATTTCATCGGTGAGCGGGAACTGCTTCTCGGCTTCAAGCTTGTGGGGGTTGACGGTACTGCCGTGAACAACCGGGGCGATGCTCTTGAGGCGTTCCTTTTGATGACGGGTCAGTCCTCAAAGGTTTCAGGCCCTTCATCCAGCGACAGACCCAAGATTCTCATACTTACGGAAGATGTCGCGGACATGCTGGACAAGGAAGTGCTTGACTGGCAGATCGGCGGCAAGGTTCCTCTCATAGTGGAGATTCCGGGGCTGCAGGGTCATCTTGCAGGAAGAAAAACATTGACTGACTCAATCCGGGAGGCTGTCGGAATCAGGGTGTGATTTCCGGCTGCATTCAGGTAAAATTGGAAGTTCGATTATGGAAGAATTACGTTCGACGGACGTTCTGGACAAAGAAATATTAAGCGACGCAAAAAAGAAAGCTGAAAAAATCCTGTCCAGGGCAGATGAGACTTGTTCGGCATTGCTTGAAGGCGTTGCTTCGAAAGTTGATGAAGCGCGTGCCAAGGCAGAATCCGGGTTCAAGTCCGATTTGGATTCGTTCACTAAAAATATCAATGCGTCGTTCCCTCTGGAAAGGGAGCGTTATCTCGTTTCATTCATCCATGATTCGGTGATAGGCGCGGTAAACTCGTATTTTGAAAGCGCCGGTGAAGAAAAGCAGCTTTTGGTCATAAAGAAACTGCTTGAGCGTTCGTCTTTTGCGCTCGGATCGTCTCCGGTCACAGTGAAGTCCGTAGGCATAGAAAAATCACGTGCCGAAGCTCTTTTGGCGGAAACAATAAAAAATCCCGTTGAATCAGTCGCAGCCGCGGATGAGTCAGCCATAGCCGATGAAGCGGTAAAGGGATTTGCATTCAGAAAAGGACTTCTTGTTTCTACGGTTGACGGAAAGGTTTCATGCCGCCTTACGCTTGATCAGAAAGTAAAGGAGATTTTGGACTCCAGCACACAGGAGCTTGCAGAGGCGTTGTTCTGCGGGAGGATTCCGGAATGATAAGCGGAAAGATTACTAGGATCAGCGGACCTATCGTGTATGCGGAAGGTCTTGACGGATGCGGCCTTTATGATGTGGTCGACGTCGGAAAGAACAAGCTCATAGGTGAAATCATCCGCCTTGACAAAGGAAACGCAACCATCGAAGTATACGAGGATGATTCGGGCATGCACATAGGCGAGGAAGTCGTAAGCAACGGCCGTCCTCTGTCATTGAAGCTCGGACCCGGACTTATCGGTACCATATATGACGGAATCCAGCGCCCGCTCAAAGAAATGTTCGAAAGCGGCGGGACTTTCCTTTTGCCTGGTCAGCGCACGGAGCCTCTCGATCCTGAAAAAAAGTGGGATTTCGAGCCTGCGGAGGGAATTTCCGAAGGATGTTCCTTAACCCCGGGCATGGTTCTGGGAACGGTGCAGGAAACAGGATCCATGATCCACAAAATAATGGTTCCCCCGACAATCAAGGGAAAGACTCTCAAAAGCTTCAGGGGAAAGGGATCCTACACCATTGACGAAGAGATTGCCGTTACTGATTCAGGCGAATCGATAGCAATGTCGCATTACTGGCCGCTTAGAAAACCAAGGCCTTTTTCAAAGAAGCTTGAAGTGTCCGAGCCTCTGGTGACCGGTCAGCGCGTAATAGACGTTTTTTTCCCTCTCAGCAAGGGCGGTACGGCTGCAATCCCCGGCGGATTCGGAACAGGAAAAACCATGACCCAGCATGCCATAGCAAAATGGTGTGATGCGGATCTCATCGTCTACATCGGATGCGGTGAGCGCGGAAACGAAATGACGGACGTACTCACTGAATTCCCTAAGCTAGTGGATCCAAGGACGAACCGTTCGCTCATGGAACGCACGATACTTATAGCCAACACGTCGAACATGCCTGTTGCGGCGCGCGAAGTTTCGCTTTATGCCGGAATAACGCTTGCCGAATACTACCGTGACATGGGAAAGCACGTCGCTATCATGGCAGATTCAACGTCACGCTGGGCCGAGGCTTTGAGGGAACTTTC
>JAFOTA010000038.1 GCA_017421145.1 Treponema sp. | reverse complement strand
TCTCTCGCGTATCCTACGCCTGGCGACGGACATATAATTGTCGTTCGGGTCTCGCACCAAGTACGGAACATCGTATAAAGGATATGAGTTCATTTTTCACTTCTTTACTTCTTACTTCTTTCAAAATTTGACTTAGCCAAATAATCGTTCCGTTTTCGGTCCATTCTCGGTCCATTCTCGGTCCAACTTCGGAAGATAATCATTTTTTTCTACGTTCCGGTGCCTCATGAACGAACACTTTGTACGTTCCGTCTGCCTGTTTGCGAGAACGATAAATCAGGTTTCCAATTCGCCCGTGAATGGCGACTATTCCTTTTGGTAATTCTACTCTTGCCATAATTCTTTTTCCTTTCTTTTGATTAGCGTTTGTGCACCGCACATCCATGTGCGGCTTCGTATGTTCATTCCCCCGCTTTTGATGCCGGTTTTCTTCTATTTCCCCGCATCAGATGCGGGTTAACAGCGTCCATTTCTGCGGGATACTATCCCGCTTTCACATACATCACTTTCTGCCCCGTCGGATTGACCATCTGCCACCCGTCCCGCTCCTCCGTCGTACCGTATTTGGCGTAGTAGTCTGCGTAGGAAAGGACCTTCCGCTGTTTGACCTGAAAATCCAGAATAAAGAAAAAGTGGTTTCTTCCGGGGTATCGTCCATGTGTCTGTAGCCAATGAATGATAGCCTGTTGCTTTTCCGGTGCGCATAGGTTCCATGCTTTTTCAGCAGCGGCTTTGCGGTCGGCATAATTGGTGTCGCCGCCAATTAGAGTCCAATAACTGTTAAAGTCCATAAAATAATTTTTAATGTCTTGTCCCGTACCTGTAGTCTGTTATAGTCCTTAGGGGGATTATAGGGGGACTACAAATACAGGGACTATACAATGAATAATTTTTTCTTTTGCTTCTTTTCTTTTATCCCTTTTCTTTTTCCACGAACGGGTCGTAGTACTTGTAGGGTTCCTGTGCGGCGGCCTCAAGTGGATCGACCACACGAAACCGCGCACAAAAGACCTCTAGTGACATGTAACGGCTCATTCGGTCAGGAACGCTAAACGGAAACCATGCTTGATAGATTCGGAATCGGGGTGCGCCTTAGCCAGCTTCTCACCGGTGCGCTTCATGTCCGCACGCAGGTCTTTGAGGTCGCTGTTGAGTTGCTCGTAACAACCGTGCAGCCGCTTGTAGTAATCGAGGTTAGCATCCTGGATCTGGGTGTTCTGCTCCCATGTGTAGGACGTAGGACGGCTCACGACGATCTTGAACCCGTGGTACTCCAGCGTACCGGTCCAGTTCTTGGGCTTACCTTGTTGCCGCATCAGTTCGCGCACGGCTACTTCCACTTGCGGACGCAGTGCGTCGATGGTTGCTTTACTCTCGTTGGCGCTCACTTGCGCACTGAACATTTGGTCAATGACCGATAAATCAATTTTTGCCATAATTTTAATAGTTTTCAGCCGTCAGCTATCAGCCTTCAGCTCGTTAATAAATCATGACAAGCGCTTGTCGTTTTTCGAATTCGACGGCAAAATTAGGCATAAAAAAAGAAGCAGCAAAAATTTGCTACTCCTTTGCTACTGATGCAACTCGTTTGCTACCGGTGTGCTACTGCGGTGCTACTCGTTGTAGTATTTTCGGAAGCCTCCGTACTGGAACGGCAGGACGATGATTTTGTTCAGTTCGTCATACATCACCCGGGCATTGTAGTTCGAATCGATGTACCCTTGTCGTTGCCACATCCGCACTTCCTCGACGAGTGCTCGCGCTTTGTCTTGCCGACCGCTTAACGAGTGCTGCAAGGCAAGGATGATTTCATCGGCTTTGTGCTCTTGTCGGGCTTTTCTTGTGAACAGACAGGACTCAGCCGTTGCGGGTTCAGCCGTGATGTCCTCGACGGGGTGAGGTGCTTCAGTGGATGGCTCCGCCGTAGTCCGGCCGTTGATGATGGTGACGGTACAACCGTTATAGACGGGACCGCTATTGTTATTAATGAATAGAGACATTGGAATCGGTAATTATGGGACCGTTGTTTTGCTCAATAGTAATGTTATAAATTATCTGGGCATGTGCTTTTCTCGCCAACTCCCTTCCTTTCATGGGTGAAGGGGCGGGGATAGGCATATACTCCACCTCCACCTGTTCGGTCGCGCAGTGGCGTATGATGCGGTGAAAATCAGAATCCGCATCCGCCCAACAGAAACGGATATCTCCGTCCATGTCGTAGAAATAGGTCTGCTCGTTCTTGTCTCGCACCAGTTCGTGCCATTGGTCCATCAGGCAGCGCGTGACCGCCTCGCGCCAATAGGGGTCTTGCACCTTGCGCAGCGCCTCAATCAGCGGCAGCCCCCAACCACTCCGTTGCACGATTTCGCGCGCCTCGAAGCGCACCTCTTCTTCTGAAGGAACAGGCATGCCCGAGGGCTCAAAAATCATATGCAGTGAACGATTGATCATTTTAGGGTTTTTCTCAAACGGGGCTGCAAATTTAATATAATTTTTTGACATATGCAAATAGGACAAAAACCGACCCTTTCTGAGCCTTGATTTTACGTCAAAAATGGGAAAGTGCGTAACATATTGATAATAAACGGATAACAAAAAAAGGCCACAAAAGTGCCTTTTTTCGTTAAAAAATGAAGATTTTTTTGCCCTTATTTTTTGCGGTCTGCGAGGGCATTTTTTTCAAAAGTCCCGATTTCGCCAAAATTTTGAATTTTTTGAAAAAATTTTTATTTTTCCCACTCAATTCCTCTCAGACACACCGGCAGTTTCTTTCCGTGCTCCCGATGATGCGCTACACACTCGCAGCACTTTCCGTGCCGCGGACAATTCTCCTTCGAACAAGGACAATCAATATTTTTATTTGGACAGGGCATAAGATTTTAGTTTTTAGTTAATGTTTCGCTAAAAAGGAATCAATTAATTTTATCTGACAATCTATTTTCTCTTGTGATAGTTTCATCTTTCTATTTCCGCCTGGTCCTTTTTTGAATCCGGCTTTCTTTTATTCCGTCTCTTGTTTGCGTCTGCACGCATTCAGCGTGCAAAGGTACGAAAAATTTGTGAAACATGCAAATTTTTATTTATGATTTATGATTTTTGATTGCAGATTTCAGGTCTAGGGTTTATTTTGAGGGGGGAAAAAAAGAGTGCCGAAGCACATAAAAAAACGCCACCCGGAAGGATGGCGTAATATTACAGCCATTGTACAACATCTGTCTTGAGGAAATCTTCAAAACTAACACCGCCAGTACCTATAATATAGGAATGTTGCGGTTGGAAAGACTTGACAAATTCTTTCATTCCACTATTCATTTTACGACGGCCACTCTTAACCTCAAACGCCACGCAGCCTTCATCTGTAGCCACAATATAATCTACTTCGTTATCACGCTCGCGCCAATAAAAAACTTTATAATCATTTTCTTCGGCAGCGCTTAGCAAGTGTGCTCCAATCGCAGATTCGACCCAGTGTCCCCATTTATCGGCATCAGAGCGAATAGTCTCAATGTTACCGCGCGTGCTGGCTGTCATCAGCGCATTATTGAAAACTTGATATTTTGGCGATGAGTTATATTTACGTGCCTCGTCATTAGCATATTTTTGTAAACCACCGACCAGTTGGCATTGCTCCAAGATAGCCAGATAACCCGCAAGCGTCGTCACATTGCCAGCATCCTGCAACTGCCCCAACATCTTATTAAGCGACATTTCTTGCGACGAATACGCGCAACTCAAAAGAAAGAGCCGCTTCATCAAAACAGGCTTATAAACATTCGCAGTCAACTTGATATCCTTCTCAATAGCCGGTGTGATGATGCTATCCTTGATGTACCTTTTCCAGCGTGCCTCATCATGAATGAACTGAGCGGCACCTGGATACCCCCCGAAATATATATATTGGTCCAACGTAAATCCAAATGCCGTTTGCATCTCATCAAACGACCAGTGTCCCATTCGAATTAACTCAAACCGTCCGGCTAACGATTCATTCAAACCGGACTGAATCATTAACCGTGATGAGCCCAACAACACCACTTTCAAAGGCACTTTTCTAGAACAATCCCAATCCCATTCCTCCTTGACAGCATCGCTCCAATGGTGAATCTTCTGAATCTCATCAATCACCAGTAAGTGTTCGGTCTGGTTTTTGGCAATCATCGTTCCACGTGCCGATTCCCACACTCTCTTGATCCAATTGATATCTTGCGGATCTACATTATCCGCCTTGGCAAGAGTGTATGGAATCGTAATTTTTGCCAACACTTGGTCCATCAAAGTGGATTTACCTACCTGACGCGGCCCAATGACTACTTGTATCTTTCCACGCGGCTCTTCTATACGAGACAGCACAATGTCAAATTGTTTTCTTTGGAACTCCATATTGCTCAATTTAGTTATACAAAATTCTCAAATCTATATTACAAAATTCTCAAATTAAATCACAAAATTCTCAAAATCCGCCGCAAAGGTACAACAAATATTTGGAATATACAAGGATTTGCCGACAAAAATTTAATTTATTTAGATTTTTAGCGGAAAAGACTTGTTATTCGCACAATTGTGCGACTGTACCTTCGGAGGATTCCTTGTTCAGAATGAATAAGGGCGTGCCGAAGGTACAACAAATTTTGCACATATGCAAATTTTTAGGTAATTTTTTACGAATTATCTATCCTTATTCTGCTGTTGCCATTCGGTAGGAGTACAACCTGTTTTGCGAGCGAAGGTACGGGCGAAAACGACCGGAGACGAGAAGCCCGATTGTTCTGCTATCTCCTTCATCTTCAATTCGGGATACTCACGCATCAAGCGCTTCGCCTCATTGATACGATAGGTGGTTACCAACTGATAGAAATTGCAGCCGTATTCGGCATTGATGAATTGCGACAGATAGGTGCGGTTTAGCGGCAGTACCTGCATCAGATCCGTCAACCGGAAATCTTTGTTCAGATAGGGTTTGTCCTGCTCCATCCAAGCTTCGAAGTTGGTCTTGTACTCCGCAGGGAAGGACAATCCTTCTACCGGTTCGTCGGAGTCCGTCTCTTCCAGCCACGGTTTACGACGGACAACAATCTGTGCCGTATTCATCACAAACAGGAACAGAATCAGCCACTGCTGGGTAAAGAAACGCGTCGGGTGATTCGTGAAACAGAGGTAGAAATATGACAGACCGATGATGATCAGGGTCGTCAGGTACTTACGTACCCACTTGATTGCCGTGTTCTCCAGCGACGAATAGTTCTCCTCGCACTTGGCACGATGGACACGAACGTGCACGATCAGATAAAAAGCAATGATTATGGGATAGACGATGAGTAGCACACGCATGTCTTCCTCCAACAGATAATCCAAGCCCCAGATGATAAACGGCGGAATCATCATCAATAGCATTCTCCGTACATTGAGCCACTTCGGCAACAGCACCTCCATCGGATAGAAGAGCAACAGACAAGCTAACATATCCCGTGCTACCATACCGGAGCGTTGAAGTGTAAATACTTCGTAGATAATCGTAGGCAAGTCAAATATCTTCCCCGCCAGCAGCATGATGACTTCCAAAATAGCCCAAGAAATGAGCACTACCTGCCACATCCGACGCGCGCGTACTCCGCATATATGTCGTTGCATCACAATTGCACCGATCACCACGGTGACGAGCATGACGACATGCAAAATCGGGCTGATGGTGCTTTGGAAAAGCTCAGCCGGAATGAATCGTGAAAAATAGTAACTGGCAATAACACACGCGAGTAGCCCGAGCGCAAAGAAAAT
>JAFOTA010000267.1 GCA_017421145.1 Treponema sp. | reverse complement strand
GATACATTTTATTTTTATAGTGACGGACCTCTGAATGACAAAGACGGCAAAAATTTGCACCCGATAGGAAATCTTCCAAAAGGTTCTAGCTCATCAACAAGAACTCTGGATGAGCTGAAAAAAAATAAATACTTTTTTCAGGTCGGTGGAAGAGCCGAGGGATTTTTTAACTGCACGTTTACACTGGTTCTTTCAGAGCTTCCAAGTGCAACTTTCTCTTTCACGCCTGCATTAAATGGACTTTTTGACGGCGCGGACTATGAATGCGTTGAAGTAAACAATGCAGCAGATACTGTTTTCTACACAATCTCCTGTCTCGAAAGCGGAGTGTCATTAAGCGGAACTGTAGACGGCTCTTCATTTAGCGGTACAAAAACAGGAACGCTCGGTCTTGGAACACACACTTTGGTTGCAAAAACTGCCGCCTCAGGTTCAGGAAACTCTACCGTCACAAGAAAAATCAATGTCGTCCAGAAACTTCAGGAGCCTGTAATTAAGTTCTACAAGGAATCTTCTCATACAAATGAAATTGCTTCCACAAACGACAATGCTGAATCGGATATGAAATACAAATTGTATTCAAACTACAACATTGACTTGGACGAAGACGGTAACGGACAGCTTTATTATGCCGTAAGCGCAGGAAGCGGTACGACGGTGACCGTTGAAGAAACAACCATAAATGGCGACGAAGAAACTATAACTGAAATTACAAGCGGTTCCCTTCCGTTAGGACCCCATATCCTCACGTTCACAGTTTCAAAGGACGGCAATACACCGGTCTCTGTGGAAAAGAAAGTGTACGTCCAGGGAATTTTGAGCGAACCGGTAATAACGAGTTCAAACGGAACTTTTGTCAGTGGTTCCGGCGGCATCAAAGACAACAAAGTCGATTCGATGGTTTGGAAATTCAGCTATCTTAATTATGATAGCCTGAAATGCAAAGTCAATCCGGGCAATAAAGACAACGATGTTGCCCTGTATGGCGTATTAAATGGAAAAGACGTTTCTCTGGGTGATCCGACAAAAAATATTGGCATAGAAGCTGACAATGCTTATCAGCTTAAAATCGTACAGAAAAGGCAATACTGCAAAACCTTGACCACGACAAAATATGTCAAGGGAATAATTAAGCCGATTACGCTTACGTATAGTAACAATTCTAATTCAACTAAAGCGTATATGTGCATTAGTCGTTATGATGGGAAAGGTAAGTTTAATGTCCTTGGTACTATTTATGTTAATGGTGCCACTATATGGGGATGGGGTCAACAAGACGATAGAAATAATATTTCTGCTCAAAGCTGGGCAGATTTGGGTTATGGTAAAGCAAAAGATGGTAAAACAGAAAATGCAGTAAGATCAGTTTCGGTAACGTGTACGTCTCCTGACGATGACGTAACCATACTCGCAGAAAATATGCGACGTAGAAATGGCTCTGCGATGGGCGACAAGTCCCAGTCAAGAACCCTTTCTGAAATTAAGTCCACAACCGAGATTCCGGCTTCATGTGGTGCTGAGGAACGTACTGTTCCCGGCTGGACTTTATGGTCAGGAGAATTAACTGATAATACGCATTATGTTTACATCTATGTAACTTTCGTTGCTACTGAATCGGAGTCATGATAAGCGTGTGTGCCTGAAAAAGCGCCGTTATCCAGTTGAGTTATGGACAAAATCTTGATTTTGTATTCTACTAAATTACTTCCTAAACTATGAAAGGTTATATGAAAAAGATAGAAGCGTTGATTTTTGATTTGGACGGAACTCTGCTCGATACGATAGATGACCTTGCTGACAGCTGCAACATGGCCTTGGAAGAAAACGGCCTTCATCCATTCACGAGGGATGAAATCCAGTCTTTCGTCGGTAACGGGCTTGGAGTCCTTATTGAAAAAGTTGTCCCGGGTGGAAAAAACAATCCCCTTTACGAAAATGTCCTTCTTTCTATGAGAAGAATTTATGCTTCAAACTGGCACAACAAGACAAAGCCTTATGGCGGAATAAAAGAGCTTCTTGAGTCGCTTCGGAGAATGGGCGTGAAGATCGGAATAGTTTCAAACAAGCCCGACGCTCAGGTTAAGGAACTTGCGGAGCTTTTTTTCAGCGGACTTATAGAACCTTGCAATGCAGTGGGTGAAAAAGAAAGCGAAGGCATAAAAAGAAAGCCTGCACCGGATTCCGTTTTGCATGTGCTTGAAAAGATGGGCGTAAAAAAAGAAAATGCTCTTTATGCAGGTGATTCCGACGTGGATATATTGACGGCGAAAAATGCCGGGATGGACTGCATTTCCGTCTGCTGGGGATTCAGGACAAAAGATTTCCTGATTGAAAACGGAGCCGGGCTTATGGTTGAAAAGCCTTCTGATATTTTGAATTTACCGGGTTTTACAAATGGAAACTGAAACTACTGCCGTATGCAGTGAATATGAATTTTTACGCGGTGACGTTGCGCGTGACCTTGATTTTTACCGTATGCGTGAAAATGCCGCATCCCTGTGCGTGAGCGAAGAAGGCCGTGACGTGCTTTCTGAACGTGAGTGCACCGGCTATGTGAATGTCATTGAGCGTTGGAAAAAAATGGGACGTGAATGGAACAGATTCCGCCATTCGAATTTCGCTCAGTGCCTTTCAGGTTGGCCGCCTGTAAAAAATCTTTTTCCCATGCTCGGAGTTGAGGGTGCATATCTTTCCCAAGATGAAATATATGCGCTTGGAATTTTCTGCAGGAACGCAGGCAAGGCAAAAAACGGAATTTCATCTGCCAGTGAAGATTTGGGGCTTGAAGCGCTTAATGAAACTGCATCTGGAATACCGGAAATGATTTCTCCAGAAGAAAAGATTTTTTCTGTAATAGATTATTCCGGTCAGCTTAAGGATCTTCCTGTGCTCAGGGCATGCAGGGCAAAAATCGCTTCTCTCCAAAAAGAAATAGAAAGCGCAATCCGGCGCTATACCACCGACCCGAATCTTTCGCAGGCATTGCAGTCAAACGTTCCGGCATACAAGCAGAACAGGGAGCTTCTTGCAGTGCGTTCAGACAGGCGTTCCGCAATAAAAGGAATCGTGCATGAGGTAAGTGCTTCGGGGCAGACCGTTTTTATTGAGCCTGATGAAATCGTTCTTGCAAACAATTCCCTTGTGCAGGCTGAATTCGAACTTCAGAGCGAGATAAAAAAAATATTTTCGGATCTTACTTTTTCCCTTGGCGAGTGGAAGGAAGATTTCGAGATTTCCCATGACCGCATGATTGAGCTTGACGTTTCATATGCATGCGCATCATGGCAGGACAAAGTGAAGGGGGTGTTCGCCGAAAACTGCGACCTTGAAAAAGAGCCTCCCGTTCTT
>JAFOTA010000004.1 GCA_017421145.1 Treponema sp. | reverse complement strand
GACACAATCAGCAAGTACACTGCGCTCAAGGACTGGAAGATTGATTCGGCCGTTACGGGAAAAGCGATTGATGATTTTGCATACATGATTTCAAAGATGGGATTCAACGCAATCTGCTACAACGAAGAAAAATCAATCAAGTCGAAGAGCTTCATAAAAGTTCTGGCTCAGGCTCTTGTGATGGGAGGACTTGCCATGGAGATTGCGGGAAACTCACGTCCGTCGTCCGGTTCCGAGCATCTTTTCTGCCATTCGCTTGAAGAAAATTTCCCGGAAATCAGAATACCGCATGGAATCAGTGTTGCCATTGGAACTTATGCCGCAACGATTTTCCACAACGGAAACATGGAAAAAATCCGCCGGATTCTGCATCAGTACAATCTTCCTGTAAAACCTTCCGCATGGAACATCACGGAGGAGATTTTCATTAAGGCATGGCAGACAGCTTCCGCATCAAGAGCAGACCGTAGGAGCATATTGGACACGGCAGATTTGTCGTCAAAAAATCTTTCGGAAATCTACCGGATGATGGAAGAAGAATTTTCCTGAGCATCCAAGCGTATGATTTTTTTGCAGAGATATTTTCCGTCGCGTTCATCGTGCGTTACGAAAATAAGCGTGCGCGGGTTTTTGTCCAGCTCGGAGATTATGAAATCCATTATTTTCATTTTCAGTTCATAATCCTGCGCATTGAAAGCTTCGTCCAAAAGAAGAATGTCCGACGGAAATGCAAGCGAACGTGCAAGCGATGTCCTTTGTGCCTGCCCGCCGCTCAGGTATTTTACAGGAACGTCTTTTTTTTCATGCAAATCAAGATGGCAGATAAAATACAACGCACGCTCCTTTGCCTCTTGAAAATCAAATTTGTTCAAAAGCGGAATCACTATGTTTTGAAAAACCGTGCATGACTGAATCAGCCTGGGTTCCTGAAATGCATACGACACATTTTGATTGTGCGATGCGATGTAATTCAGAAGGGTTGTCTTTCCGAATCCGCTCGGGGCAATCAATGCAAGCCTTTCATTTTTTTCAAATGCAGGAATGTACTGTTTTGGATCCGGGGGAATGGAATTTGTTCTGGGCTGTTTTTCTTTCAGGATGATTTTCAGAATCGTCTCAAGAATGTAGCTTACAAAAACAAGTGCGAGAGTGTATGCAAGGACGGTACTTGTTTCCAGATGAACCTGTGCATTGGCCATTGCGCTTCCCAATGCAAACCGCGGAAGACTCAGCACTTCTCCTGCGGCGATTACTTTCCAGCTCATGCCGAAACTTGAAAGCACTGCCGTTTTAAAATATGGTTTCAATGCCGGAATCAGCATGTAGAAAAGCTTTTGTTTTTTTGTGAATCCGAAAACTTCGGTCATTTCAATCATCTTGGAATCAGTCGAAAATGATTCTGCTCCGGTACAGATTGAAGTTATTACAAGCGGAAGCGTCATGAGCACTGCTGCTGCAACCGGAACTGATGATGACGGAAAAGAAAACACCAAAATCAAAATGAGTGCTGCAACCGGTGTCGTCCGTAAAAGAGCGAGCGGAAACGAAAAAAAATATTTTACTGCCCTGAACGTTCCTGACAAAAATCCAAGAAAAGTTCCCAGCGTTATTGAAATGAAAAACGAAAGAATGACGCGCAGGAAAGTTGCCGAAAGATTCTGATAGAAAATTTTTTCATGCAGGAGCGAAACCAGTTTTTTCATGACTTCAAAAAATGAAGGAAGAATCAGCGGACTGTCTATGAGCTTTCCCGCAATCTGCCAGATGATTATGAATGCAGCTATGGACAGCCCGGTCAATAAAATTTTCTTCATGCGTTTACCCTGCAAAAAGCTTATATTAATAGTAGAATTTTGAATCAGGAAGCTTTTGGCCGAAAAGTTTTAAAAGCTGTTCTATCTGCGCCTTTGATTTTTTTGCCGGCGTAAAAACAAATGCGCAGTTCGGAATTGCTTTTTCCGCAATCTCTTTTGTAAGGCCAAGATTGTGTTTTTCTGCAAGCTCTGCCGCTTCATGAGGATTTTTCAAAGTCCGTGCAACCGCGCCCTCATATTTTTTTATAAAATCCGCGGTTTCTTTTTTGTGCTTTTCGGCATATTTTTTGTTCACGACCAAAACCGTCATAGGAAAATCATTCCCGTTTGAGATTGATGCGAATTCTTTGCTTATGCTGATTTTTTTTATTCCGCTGTCCTTTGATTCTGCAACCGATGCGAAGGGTTCCGGGACTATTGCATAATCGAATTTTCCTGAAAGCAATGCCGGAACGATCTGTGCGTTCGGTGTTGAAAAATCAAGCGTCACGTTTTTTATTCCTTTTTTTTCGAAAATATAATTCATTATATATTCGGGCGTGGCTCCCTGTCCTGCACATGCGGCTGTCTTTCCTTCTAGCTGTTTCAAATCAGAAAATGAGCCGTCTTTTGTCAGCAGAAAAAGATTTCCGTTTCCGCAGATTCCAAGGCATAGGACAGCACCCTTGTTTTCCGTGTAAATTTTTGCGGCGACGTTCGGCGGTAAAAATCCGAAATCAGCTTCGCCTTTTATGAGCTTTGGCAATGCGAGCTGTGCCGATGCAAACGTTTCATAATCATATTCCGGGTTTTCTTCCATTAAATAAGCGCATGGAATTGATGACGGGCCGTTCAGCACTGCAACCCTCTGTGAAAATGACGGGAGTACGGCGGCAAAAAAAATTGCTGCTGAAAAAAATAATTTTTTCATTTTTTCCTCTATAGATTTGATTTTAAATAATTCTAGCACAATTTTAAAAATAGGTGTATACTTAGATTATAAAGTATCTTGCCCCTGCTGATTCTCCTATGGCGCATACTTTTTCGCTCATAAAAAATTTCTACCCTGAATACAAGGACTGCAAGCTTGCCGCAATTTCGCCGTGTTTCGGAAAACGCCATGAATTCGATGAAAACGGACTTGGTGATTTCAACGTCACCATGTCGTCATTGAGCGCTTATTTTAAGAAAAACAAAATCGACCTTTCAAAATTTCCGAAGCTTGAATATGACAATCCTTCTGCTGAGAGGGCCGTCCTTTATTCAACGCCGGGCGGACTTCTGCGTGCCACAGAACGTATCATGCCGTGAATCATGGACTTCCGCTTGATGACCTTGAGAATTTCATAGAACGCCGGAGCGAAGAAAGACAGCGCAAGTTGAAGACAGACTCTGCTGCAGGACGCAGAAAGCTTGAAAAGACGATTGAAGCTTATTGGAGGGAAGGGATTTACACAAGGTCGTATGTTGACCGGAGCGGTGTTTTCCAAGCTGCCATGAAAATACCTTCGGAATCCCAGCTTGATGAAATCTATCATAAAATGGGAAATCTTAGGGAATCGGAAGATTCTGTGAACAAGATTGCGCAGAATCTTCAAAGCGAAATGGGAAGGGTAATGAGTGCCATACAGAATTTGAGCGGTTCGGAGGAGTGAATTTTCTATCTTTCTGTTGACTAAGAGCTGTCAAATGTGTTACTCTTTGTTACCCCGTATATATTGCGGACAGATGCTCAAGTCCGTAAACATTTTTCGGCTCGATGCAAAACCGGGAAATGCAATCTTATTAGTAGGTATATACAATGAAAACAATTTTTTCAAAACCAGCTGATATCAAGAATGAATGGTATGTCATTGATGCATCTGGAAAGACTCTTGGCCGTGTAGCTGCTAAGGCTGCATCTGTTCTCCGTGGAAAGCACAAGGCATCTTATGAGCCTAATACAGTCTGCGGTGATTGTATCGTTATCATCAATGCTGAGAAGATTGAGGTAACAGGAAACAAGCACGAAGGAATGAAGTACCGCCACTACACTGGATTCGTCGGTGGACTCCGCGAGTATTCATTCGACACTTTGATTGAAAGAAATCCGACCGAGCCTCTCAGAAGGACAATCGCCGGAATGCTTCCTCACAACCGCCTTGGACGCAAGATTCTTGGAAACTTGAAGATTTATGCAGGCAGTGAGCATCCTCATACTGCACAGAACCCAAAACCTCTGGAAGTGTAATTAGGAGTCTATCGTGGAAAATATTGCAATTGGTACAGGAAGAAGAAAGACAGCTGTAGCCCGTGTTTTTTTGCGCGAAGGCTCAGGAAAGATTGTTGTAAACGGAAAGGACGTAAAGGAATACTTTGCAACCGCTGAACAGGTTCGCACCGTAAACCAGCCTTTGCTCGTCACTTCAAACACCAACAAGTTTGACATTCTCATCAATGTCTGCGGCGGTGGATTGAACGGACAGGCAGGCGCATGCCTTCATGGTCTTGCAAGGGCATTGACACAGGTTGATCCTAACTGCCATCAGGCACTCAGGGCAAACGGATATCTTACCCGTGACTCACGTATGGTTGAGCGCAAGAAGTACGGTCAGCGCGGAGCACGTAGAAGATTCCAGTTCAGCAAGCGCTAAGTTTTATTGGTGCTTTCAGACTGTAAATCAGGATGATAATCCGTTGTGTAAGGCAGACTTTGCATGGTGTGTATGAAATCACGCCGGATGCAGGGTCTGCATTTTTTTTGAGGTCTGCATATTTGGCTCATGTTCCGGAGGAGCGTCTTGTTCCTGTGTCCGGGTGCCTTGGTGAAAGCGACAGTCTGTTTGTAAAGGACGGTGAGCTGGAACCCGGGATGGACGGTGTTTTTTCCGATGAGGATGCGAACGACATACTTCATGCCGCCTTGGTATATGCCGTGGAATCTGCCGCGATGACATATCTTTCACGTGCCGAACATTGCAGGTCAAGTCTTTCTGCCAAGCTCGTCAAAAAAGGCATGGACAAAAACGATGTCTCACAGGCACTCGATTATCTTGAGTCTGCCGGTTATCTGGATGATTTCAGGTTTGCAGGTGCTTGGCTTCGGACGCGCTATGTAAATCATGCGGAAGGAAGGGTGAAACTTGCAGGCGAGCTTCTTTCCCGTGGCGTTGATGCCGATGCCGCAAAAAAAGCCCTGGATGAGTTTTTTGATGCCCACGATCAGGGGGATTTGTGCAGGAGGGCATTGAAAAAATATCTCCGCACGCACAAAGAGGCAGAAGAGGACAAAGTTTGCGCCGCTCTGACAAGGCTCGGGTTCACGTACAAGCAGATTAAGCTTGCGCTGAAAAGTTCGTGAAAAATTTTTTGAAATTTTGATTTTGCATGTTGACAAAAAATAGAAAAATCTATAATATTAAATACATCAATGCAAATTGATATGCTCCTTTAGCTCAGCCGGTAGAGCAACGGACTGTTAATCCGTGTGTCGCTGGTTCAAGCCCAGCAAGGGGCGCTTTCAAGACCTTCGGAACAAAGCTTTCGGAGGTCTTTTTTTTGTTTTCTTTATGCGGGATAGGCATGTCTTGAATCATCCGGCTTCAAAAAAATGAAGTTTTTCGAGGTTCGCATCAAAAAAAATCCATGTAGACAAAGACTTTTTTATCAATTAAACTCATTAAAAGCTGGGAAAAAAATCCGAATCCCTAAGGAGCAATCTATATGAACTACGGCTACTTCGATGATGAGAAAAAGGAATATGTCATCACCCGTCCTGACACTCCACAGTCTTGGAGCAATTATTTGGGTTCCACCGAGTATGGTGCGGTAATAACGAACAACGCAGGTGGATACGGATTCTATAAATCCGGTGCGCGCGGAAGATTTATGAGGCTCCGTTTCAACGCAATCCCCATGGATCAGCCGGGACGCTATTTTTATATCCGCGACAATGAAAGCAAAGATTATTGGTCAGCGTCATGGCAGCCTGTAGGAAAGCCCCTTGACCAGTTTAAGTCGGAGTGCCGCCACGGTACG
>JAFOTA010000266.1 GCA_017421145.1 Treponema sp. | reverse complement strand
GTCTTCCGCAACCTGAGTTGTACTTGCAAGAATATTTAATCTTTCCTGTATAGTCGCCATATCCTACCCTCTTGCGTTTCTAATAGCTTCTTCTTCACGAGTCTGTTGTGCGCTTATTTCCTGTTTTACGCCCAATTCCAAAAGCTGGCTGACATCGATAATAAGGGAAACGGAACCGTCACCCAAGATAGAGGCACCGGCAATTCCCGGAGAAGTCGTGAACTGATCCCTCAAAGGCTTGATTACGACATCCTCTTCACCGACCAAAGCGTCAACCATAACGCCGATTTTCTTTTCCTGGGAGCCGACAATAACGATAAAACAGTAATCGCTCTGATCTGAATTACGTATATTGAACAGGCGGCTCAAACGGAGGATTGAAATGACTTCGTTACGGACATTCAAAACCTCGTAGTTGTCAATTGTATTGATGCTGTCACGCTTTACGCGCTGGCTTTCAATGACGTTCGCAATAGGAACTGAGTAGACTTCCTTGCCGACACGGATAAGGAGTCCCTGAATGATTGCCAAGGTAAGCGGCAGACGGATGCTGAATCTGGATCCCTTGTTGCGTTCGCTCGTTATGGTGATAGTACCCTTGAGCTTTTCGACCATAGTCTTTACGACATCAAGTCCTACGCCGCGTCCGGATACGTTGCTGATTTTGTCGCTCGTTGAAAATCCGGGAAGGAATATGAGATTGTATGCTTCCTGATCAGAAAGTATCTTGTTCGGGCTGATAAGGCCCTTCTTGATTGCCTTTTCACGGACTTTATCGACTTCAATGCCCTGACCGTCATCAATTATGTCGATGACAATCATATTGCCTTCATTTGAAGCCTTGAGTATGAGCTTTCCGGTTTCATCCTTTCCGAGCTTGCGGCGGTCTTCCGGTTTTTCGATTCCATGATCGACTGAATTGCGGACACAGTGCATGATCGGATCAAGGAGATCGTCAACCACGGTCTTGTCCAATTCTGTCTCTTCACCTTCGATTATCAGCTCAACCTTGCGTCCCAGGTCACGGCTCAAATCACGCACGACACGCGGGAAACGGTTGAAAATAGTACCGATAGGAACCATACGGATTTTCATGACGCCTTCCTGAAGCTCAGATGCGATGCGTCCGAGATTCTGGGTCGATGAACGGAATTTGCTGGCAGTCGTCTTGAATTCGTTTTCGAATCCGTCGAACCAGCCTGAAAGTCCGCCAAGTTCCTCGTTCACTGCCTGACGTATGTCTTTTGTCGTGGCACCGTTGTTCACTTCCTCAATGAGCTTTGGAAGAGTTTCCGCTATATGATGCTGCCTTTCCTTATAGACTGCATTCAAATTCTGGAGTTTGAGCTGAAGGTCTGCAAGCTGGAGTCCGGTCTGGTTGAACACGGCCTTGGTAATGACTGTTTCGCTGACAAGGTTCATGAGATTGTCCACGCGCTTTGAATCTACGCGGAGTATAGAACCTGTCTGTGTTGCATGAGCCGGAGCAACGGTCTTCTTTGCCTGCTGTACGTTTGCTGTGGTGGCAGGAACCGCGCTTGATGTGTCCTGATGCTCAGGAACTTCGATTTCCTCAGGCTCAGGATTCTGAACTACAGGCTCAGGAGCTTTTCTGGATTCAGCCTTGGGTGCAGGAGCCGGAGAAGAAGACGATGACGAAAGCATATGTGCATCGGTGGCAAGCGTCACGTCGTCAAGGAAACAAATGTCCTCAAGCTCGTTCTGACCGCATGTTGTAGCGACATAATACACTACCTGAGAATGGAATTCATCTTCATAAAGCACTTCGAAATCCGGGACAGTCTTCAACACTACGCCCCTGTTTTTCAGTGCTGCGAAAACCTGGATTCCTCCGACGGAATTCATCGGGTTGCTTTCATCGAACGTAACGTTGACCACCCAGATTTTATGTCCTTCCGGGCACGCTTCCTTTATTTCTTCCAAATCAGCATCGGAAAGCGGAGGAACAGGAGGCATTGATGAAGACGGCTGTGAAACCGGTGCTGACACAGGAGCCGGCTTCGGAGAAACCATTCCCTTCGGCATCTGTACCGGTGCCTTCTTTTTTCCGGATTTTTCAGGAAGGAACGACTTGATCTTTCCGACCAAAGGCGACACGTCTTCCTGGTACACAGCTCCGCCGCTCCGTGTTTCAAGCATGGCCTTGATTACGTCGATCGCACTCAGGAGCACGTCAACTATGGGTTCTGAAACACCGATCGCACCGCCGCGCAATGCATCGAGCAAATCTTCCACGTCATGGCAGAACGAAGAAAGCTCCGTCATCTCCACAGTAGCGGAACCGCCTTTAAGAGTATGAGCGGCACGGAAAATTTCATCGATAGCCTCATGGTTAGACGGGTCATTTTCTATAACAAGGATGTTGCTCTCAAGTGTTTCTACCTGCTGTTCTGCTTCGGCAAAAAAATCTTTGAGAAGTTCTTCATTATTAGCGTCAAGGTAATCACTCATAACTATATTTTAACCTCTTCCAAACAATAGTCAAGCAAAAAGGCGCTCTGTACAAAACTGCATCTTACAAGCGGATCTTGAAAATGCACGACCAACAAGGAACCGGATATGGTTCCCCAATAGGTCTATTATACCACACAGGAGCCAAATAGGAAAGCAAAAATTTAATTATTTTGAATCCGTCTTTCAGTCCATCAGATTGAGGGTCGAAAGCCTTTTGCAAGCTTCCCTCACGTCATCCCTGTGTCCGAAACAGCTGAAGCGGAGGTAGCTTTCCCCTGAGGGTCCGAAACCAGATCCAGGCGTAGTCACGACGCGGCAGTCATTGAGAATCTTGTCGAATATGTCCCAGCTCTTCCATCCGGGAAAATTCACCCAGAGATACGGGGAATCGCCTGTATAATAGACCTTTACTCCGGCTTCCGCAAAATTCGCTCCCCTGAGGGTTTCCTGCATGAGGCGTGCGTTTTCAAGGTAATAGTCAACAAGCCCCGTGGTTTCCTTTATTCCTTCAGGATCAAGGGCTGCAAGTCCTCCGCTCTGGGCAATGTTGCTGGCACCGTTGAACAACGTCGTCATCACGCGGTTCCAGTCATCGCGCACCGAAGTCCCGTCCGCATATTTAAGTGCCGAAGGAACGACGCTCCATCCCAGGCGCACACCGGTGAAACCTGCGAGCTTTGAGAAGGAATTTATCTCTATGGCACATTTTTTTGCGCCCCTTATTTCATATATTGATTTCGGAAGCTTGTCATTCCTTATGAACGCTGAATATGCAGAGTCGAAAATGATTATACATCCGTTCTGGTTCGCAAAGTCAACGAGCTTTTTGAGCTGTGCCTTGCTGCAAGCCGCTCCGGTCGGATTGTTCGGGCTGCAGAAATAGATGAGGGAATCAGGCTTTACAGAAGAAAGATCCGGGAAAAAATTGTTTTCGGCGGTACACGGGAGGTAGGTCACTCCTTTGTAGCCTTTTTTTCCGCTTTTTCCGGCCGACCCGACGATCACGCTTCCATCGACGTAAACCGGATATGCAGGATCCTGGACGGCAATCGGTGTCTTTTTTCCGAAAAGAGTCTGAATCCTTGCAATGTCGCACTTGGCTCCGTCTGAAATGAAAATCTCGTCAGGTGAGAAACCCATGTTCGGATACACGACCTGCGCAATCCTTTCCCTGAGGGCAAAAAGTCCCTGCTCATCGCCGTATCCTGAATAGCCGGATTTGGTTCCAAGCCCCCTTGCATAAGTGACCATGGCGCTGGTTATGTGCGGTGTAAGCGGCTCGGTCGTATTTCCAATACCAAGGCTTATGATCTTGGCATCAGGGTGCTTTTCCTGATACTCACGCCTGCGCTTGGCAACCTCCGGGAAAAGATATCCTGCGGACAAATTGGCAAAACCTGTGTTTCTTTCTATCATGACAGACCTCTTTAGGGTAACGCCGGGCAATCCGGTTTCGGATCATCCGATGTCTTCTTAAAAAAATATTACCAAATTTAAAAAATCAGGACAAGATGTCGGAGCGGTTTCTGGGGAGCGTACCATGCGTTGCAGCCGGAATGGTTATCGTAAATTCAGCGTATTTTCCGACCTCGCTTTCGACCGTTATTTTTCCGCCGTGTCTCTGGACGACTGCCTGTGCAATCGAAAGTCCAAGGCCGCATCCCCCGGTGTCCCTCGTCCTCGATGCATCGGAGCGGTAGAAACGGTTGAAGATTTTCTCTTTTTCTTCAGGAGCCACGCCATGCCCCGTATTATACACCTTTACGAAAGCCTTCTGTCCCGAAATTCCTGCCGTAATCCTTATGACCGCGTTTTCTTCCGAATTTTTCATCGCGTTGTCGGTCAATATGATCACCGCCTGCTTGAGACGGTTTTCATCGCCTATCACGGTCACCGGCAAAGACGGAAGATTCAGGCAGAGCTTTTTTTTCTGCTCGAACGCAAGGCTTTCAAAAGGAAGCACTGCGCATCCGACCATATCCGAAAGATCGAACGGCTTCATGTCATAGTCAAGCGCACCCGCTTCGTCACGCGCAAGATACAGCATGTCCCTGACCATGACGCTCATTCTCTCGTTCTCGGTCTTTATGTAGTTGAGCCACTTGTTTTTTGGAATCTGCTGCTCCAGAACGGAAATGTTGGTGCCGATCACGGCAATCGGGGTCTTAAGCTCATGGGAAACGTCGGAAACGAACTGCTTCTGGCGTGAAAAAGCTTCCTCAATAGTATTGATCTCGAATTTCGATATGTACCACGACAATACGAAAAGCGCGCCCAGGCTGAGGAGGAAAATCAGCATGGAAAACACGACGAACCTCTTTCTGTTCGCTGATTCGCTTATTTTGTCAATCAGGACGAGCATAGGAAAAGACGGAGACTCATAGAAAAAGTACAATATTCCATGATAGAATCCGCGGGGCTTGTTTTCTTTCCGGGAATAGGCGTAGATGTTCTGAATCAGATTGTCATCGCGCTCAAGGGTAAAGTCATGGATTACGCGCAGTATGTTTCCTTTTTCATCAAGCTCGGCAGAAAAATAGTCGCTGTAGGTTCCCGTCCGGTCAAAGCTCATGTAATCAGGATCAGGACGAAATTCACCGCCGTCCTTGATTATTGCGTCCATGAGGTTCTGCGACTGGTAATTCGACATATGGAACATGAAGACGTCAAGCGCGACGATGAAAAGTGCGAGTATGGTCCCTACGATAGAAAGTATTGAAAAAGAATTCTTAAGCTTCAGATGAAAAAAGACATCTTTCTTTTTCATTTGGACTCAGGCTTTTCTTCAAGTGAATATCCGATTCCGCGTGATGTCCTAATCTGCACCGAGACCTTAAGCTGCTCGATTTTTTTTCTGAGGAACGAGATGTATACTTCTACGTTGTTGTACTCGGCATCTGAATCACCGCCCCAGATTTTTTCGATGATGACTTCCTTCTTGATGATCTGCTTCGGATTGTCGAACAAAAGCTCTATTATCTGGAATTCCTTCAGCGAGAGCTTTATTGATTCGCCGTTGACTTTCTGAAGTTCGCAGCTTCCCTTGTCCAGAACCAGGTCTCCGTATGACACGGTGGAAGATTTCATGTCTCCCTTGCGCCTTGAAAGTGCCCTTATCCTTGCAAGAAGCTCGTCCGTGCTGAACGGTTTCGTAACGTAGTCATCGGCACCGCAGTCAAGACCCTTGACCCTGTCTTCGATATCATCCTTGGCGGTCAGTATCATGACGGAAACATTGTTCTGCTCTTCGCGCAATGTCCTGAGGATGGAAACGCCGTCCATTCCCGGAAGCATTATGTCAAGGATCACGACATCATAAATTCCGCTCCTGGCATATTTGAGTCCTTCCTTTCCGTCATACACGGCATCCACGCCATAACGGTTTTTACGGAAAATCTCCACGAGAGCCTGCGAAAGTCTTACTTCATCTTCAACTAATAAAATTCTCATACGCTTCCAGTATACACCCAAACGGATATTTTTCTAACAGATAAAACAAAATTTTAAAATTTTTTTTTTTGGCGGGGAAAGGCATTCCCGTAAAAGATCCAGCGTTTCCTTAGCAGAGCTTGAACAATTGCTCTACGTTCGGTTCCCTTACGACCATGACCGAGCAGGTTGAAGAACCGATGATTTCGCTGTCCTGGATTCCTAGATGACCGTGTGTAAGCACTGATGCGGACGTTTTCTTTGAATCTCCCAGAAGGATCAGGTCGGCCTTGTCTTTACGGGGTATTAAACCTGGTGACGGCGGATTCGGAGATCATCTGCACCGGCTCGTTTCGTGATGTGGATGTCGGAGATACCATCGAGATAGAGGGTGAATATGTGAACCACCCTGTCTACGGCAGTCAGTTCAAGGCAGATTCCTACGAGATCTCAATACCGGATGATGCTGCGAGCATGCAGAGATATCTTGGCTCCGGCGCCATAAAGGGCATAGGGGTATCTCTTGCAGCCCGCATTGTAAAGAAATTCGGCGATGACACCTTCCGTATTATCGAAGAAGAGCCTGAGCGCCTGGCAGAGATAAAGGGTATCTCGGAGCGAAAAGCAAGAGAGATAAGC
>JAFOTA010000265.1 GCA_017421145.1 Treponema sp. | reverse complement strand
GCATCCTGAGGCATTCTCGTACTGCATTGACCGCATGGAAGAAATCTACAAGGGAAAGAAAATAGATGCAGTTGCAGGAATCGAGTCCCGCGGATTCATTTTTGCGGCTCCTTTTGCACAAAAAATGGGCATACCCCTTGTGCTTATCAGAAAAAAAGGAAAGCTTCCGGGAAAGACATATTCATGTTCCTACGATCTTGAATATGGCAGCGCGTCTATTGAAGTGCACTGCGCCGACATCCAGAAAGGCCAGAACATATTGCTCGTGGATGATCTGGTTGCAACGGGCGGCACTCTTTCTGCGGCAAAAAATCTTGTTGAGCAGGGCGGCGGCATAGTCACCGATGTGTTCGGCGTGGTCGGTCTTCCGTTCCTTAATTTCAAGAAGACTCTTGCACCGCTTGACGTTACGACTTTAATAGATTACGAAGGCGAGTAAAAGATTGAGGGCTGCCCGTTGTTTTTTTGGACAGCCCTTTTTTTTGTTTAAAACTTATTTTACCGGAAACAGCTTTTTGAAGTCTACGAGGACTTCCTTGCTGTCGCGTGCTGAATCGATGTCGATCATCTTGTTCAGCTTGCGGTAGAAGTCGATGAGAGGCTCGGTTTCCTTGCGGTAAACTTCAAGGCGGTGTGTGATTGATTCAAGCTTGTCGTCTTCACGTGTGAAAAGCTCTCCTCCGCACTTGTCGCACTTTCCTTCAACTTTCGGCGGCATGAATTTTACGTTGTAGTTTGCCTTGCAGTCCTTGCATACGCGGCGGTTTGAAAGACGGTCGATGATCAGCTGGTTTCCGACTTCAAAGTTCACGACCTGAACCGGAATGCCGAGTTTTTCAAAAGCTTCTGCCTGTGGTATTGTGCGAGGGAATCCGTCGAGTATGAAACCGTTCTTGCAGTCATCCTTTTTGATGCGGTCTTCGACTATTTCAAGCACTACCTCATCGCTGACGAGTCCGCCTGCATCCATGATAGCCTTTACTTTTTTTCCAAGTTCCGTCTGGTTTTTGATGTTGTCACGGAAGATGTCCCCGGTTGAAATCTGCGGAATCTTGTATTCCTGTGAAACCTGTGCAGCAAGCGTTCCTTTTCCGGCTCCTGGTGGCCCTAAGAAAATGAAATTCATTTTTTACTCCTTGATAAATTTTAGGCTCAATTCCGGGCTTTATGCAGGACAGCAATGACAAGTTCCCTGAAAAACCCGGTATTCGGCCGATTTAATCAATTTTACACGCTAATCGCTAAATCTACAAGTGAAAAATACGTTTTCGGTTTTCCATGTAAAAATCTGCCGTTCTGCAGCCGATGAAAGCACTGCCTTTATTTTTTCGACTCCCCCGGATGAAATTGCATTGCAGATTGCCTTTCCGTAGGATGATTTTTCCGTATCGAACCATTTTCCGATTTCAGTTTCCGTTATCCTGCGTTTTTCGACAAGCGTGCATTTTTCCGACGTGACCTTGAATCCTGCCGATGAGAAAATCTTTTCTATGTCACCGGAGTCCCATGAAAAAAGTTTCGAGCTTTTGTCTGAGAAAAAGGATTTTTCCGCTTTTTCCATGTCCATGATGAGCCTTTCAAGCTCCGCGCTTGTTTTTCCGTTGCCTTGAATCTGGTCTGAAATCAGCTGCGAGATGTGCTGGCCTTTTCCCGGAATGCGCTGTGAAAAAACGATCATGCCGTCCTTTGACATTAGGGGAGGGGAATCTTTCTGCGGTATCGTTTCTGAATCAAACGCTATGTCCCTTTCATCGCTTGTAGTTCCGGTAAAAAGCTCCTTAAGCGAAACTGCCGCCATGTTTATGTCAGAAAGCGAAGAGAGTGCGTCACGGAAGAAAATCCTGTCGAAAATCATGTCGCTTGATTTTTCAACGCTTTTCCTTATGTTTGACGGGGCAAAAATCACCGGTGAATCCTGTATGAAAAGAACCGGCTTGTCCATCGTCTCAAGGGTCTGCGCATATTGCTCAAGTAAATCTTTTCCCTGCTTGTTTCTGCATGATCCGCATACAAGACCTTCGGGGCACTTTCTCATGGCCTCAAAAATCAGCAGGCAGTCATCGGCGTTCCATATGAGGCTCCTGTGGTGGCGCTTTAGGTCGGCGGCCTGAATCATTCCGTCACGGATCTGCGTTAGTATTTCCGCCTTGTTTGAGTCGAGCCTTGCCCTCCATGAGCGTTCTGCCTTGTCTATCACTGCGCTTTTTGATTTGTCTTCCGGGCTGAACGTGAGGTTTTCTTCTTTTTTTACGTCGCCTGAGCGGAAATGTTCCTGAATCCACCATTCGCTTATCGGGTTTTCCATGTCCGGGCTTTTGCCGTCTTTTTCAACGAGGGATGCAATCTGTATTTCCCTGCGCGAGAGAACTTCATCCCTTATCTGGTTTTCGTATCCCTGGGTTGACGGTGTGTAGAATACTTTTCCCACAAGGCTGTCCGGGAGATATTGCTGTGCCACCCAATGATCCCTGTATGCATGCGGGTAGAGGTAGCCTGAACCATGTCCGAATCCTTCTGCATCGCGGCTTGAATCCTTCAGGTGGTTCGGAACGTCTGCGTCTTCTTTTTCAACCGATGCAAGCGCGTCGAAGAATGCCATGGAGCTGTTTGATTTAGGTGCGGTGGAAAGATAGAGTGCGGCATGTGCAAGAAAGTACCTTCCTTCAGGTAGACCGACCCTGTCAAATGCCCTTGCGCAGCTTTCAACCACGCTTATTGCATTGGGATCTGCAAGCCCCGTGTCTTCGCATGCAGAAATCAGCATACGACGGAAAATGAAATGCGGATCTTCGCCTGCCTTTACCATCCTTGCAAGCCAATAGCTGGCTGCATCTGGATCCCGTCCCCTGAGGCTTTTTATGAATGCAGATATTATGTCGTAGTGGTAGTCTCCGTCCCTGTCATAGAGCACCGCTTTTTTCTGTATTGATTCTTCCGCTGTTTCCCGGCTTATGTAGATTGTAGAACCCCATTCCGGTAACGGCGGTTTTGCATCCGGCTCCCATTTTTCGGGCGTGGTTTCAACCGCAAGCTCTATGGCGTTAAGGAGGCTCCTTGCATCCCCGTTTGCAGTTTCGACAAGATGCTCAAGCGCACCGTCTTCAAATACAACTTTCCAGTGTCCGTATCCACGTTCGGCATCGCTTATTGCCTGCACCGCTGTTTTTTTAAGGTCATCTTCAGAAAGCGGCTTAAGCTGGAAAACACGGCTCCTGCTGACCAATGCCTTGTTCACTTCAAAAAAAGGATTTTCGGTCGTCGCACCGATCAGGATTATCGTTCCGTTTTCAACCCATGGCAGAAGGGCATCCTGCTGGCTTTTATTCCATCTGTGGACTTCATCTACAAAAAGTATCGTTTTTTTGGAAAAAAGCTTACGCTGGTCTTCTGCTTCTGAAATTGCCTTACGTATGTCAGCAACTCCCGTGAGCACTGCGTTGAGCGTTATGAAATTTGATTTCGTGTGGTTTGCTATGACCCTTGCGAGAGTTGTTTTCCCGGAGCCTGGAGGACCGTAGAAGATTACCGAAGTAAGCTGATCCGCTGCAATTGCACGCCTCAAAAGCCGTCCTTTCCCCACGATGTGATCCTGCCCTATGTATTCGTCAAGGGTTCTGGGTCTCATCCTGGAGGCAAGCGGCTCATGGTTTTTCCCGATTGAATCAAATAAATCGTGCGGCAAAAAATCTGTCCTTAAAGAAAATCAGCGTGGTCTGTCATCACCGTCACGGTTCCAGTGTCCGCGACCCGGATAGAATGCGTACAGTCCGGTTTCCTTGAATGAATCTGGAGATGAAGAAAGGTACCCTTGTATCATCATAGAAGCATATTCATCCGTGTTTCCTTCGCTTGCACTGGAGTCCAACGCATAAATGCTCTGCACGCTTGAAGTTAGGAGCGTCTGCGCATTGTTGTTGAACCCGGATATCGTAGTGTTCAGGTATCCGTTCGCTCCTATTTCCACGCGGTAAAGCCCTGATGAAGTTCCCACGAGGATGTAGTCGCTTGTTGCCGCAAGTGAATAGATTGTTCCGGAATTGTAGTTGATGGCGTCAAAATAGTTTCCGCTCGTTCCGTCTTTTACGCCGTATATTGAAGAGCCGTCCGCTATGTATGCGATTTCCAGATTTGCATTCTTCGTCACCGCCCTTGTGTTGAAAAATCTTTCGGTGCTTCCGAGCTTTACTGACCTTGGTGAAGTGTAGCTTGTATCTGCCGAGGATTCTACGCTTGGTGCGCTTCCTCCGTTGAGCTTGTAGACATGGTATCCTGTGTTGAGAACATCGGTATAATCAGTGGTTCCCTGTGCTTCACGGAGCCTTATGTATGCGTTTCTTCCCGATGTGGAGCTTCCGGTGCTTCCGTTTCCTATCTGATTGTCGAAAATTACGACAGGATACTTGCTGTATGTACCTTTTTCAGTTGAGCTGAGTCCAGTGATGCTGCTTATGTTTACTTCCGTCCATGTTTCTCCGTCTGAAGAACAGTAGATGTTTCTGTGTGAAGCAAGGTTTACGCTCTTGTCAACGTCTTCCGCAATGCTGAGCGTGTAGCAGTAAAGGTAGTTGTCGTCCGCGGCAAGGGTGATTATATGCGACAAATCTTTTCCGCTGCATTTTGCGCTTACTTTTTCCCACTGGTAGTTGTATTTACCGGTCGTTCCTGAAGAAGCAAGGGTTTTTTTGTATATGAGCGAATTCGAAATGTACAGGTTTCCCTTGAACGGAACTATGTTGAGTATGTCTCCTTCAAGCCCGTTTTCCTGTTCAACTTCCTGCTGGATGAGGTAGTATATGTTGTCATGACATGCCGTGACCGAGAATGCAAGTGCTGCAGCGGCAAAAATCAATGGAATCAATCTTGTTTTTTTCATTTTCTCTTCCTTAAAAATAACTGCTAGAAATAATATCTGGCACTCGCTGATACCGTTATGAACTGTGCATGCAGGTTTTCTGCGCCGGACCAAAGCTTGTTGAACTGCGGGAGCCAGAGGTATGATATTTCACCGCCGACAGCCCAGTTTTCCGTAATCCTGTATGTAACGCCGACTTCTGGTTTTACGGCAAGTCCCGGCCAATATGTCTTTCCGTTGTACATTTCCCATGCCATTCCTACTCCGAGGGTGATCGGGAATTCGAAATTCTTGAAATGAGGTGTGTATGTCACCGTTGCAAGGATCGGGATGCAGTTGAAAAGGTTTCCGCCCAGAGTGACGTTGAATCCGAAAGTTGCGTCTCCACCTACTGAAATTTCAGGCGTCAAAAAATAATGGTATCCGAGGCATGCAACTCCGCCCGGCTTCATTTTCCCGTCTTTTGTAAACGGATTTCCGAATGAAAGCGGAAATGAAACTCCCAATGCAACGCGCAGGTTCTGGTCTCCCGCCCTGTTGCCTGTGTTGTAGACCACTTCGACTTGCTCGTTCTGCTCATGCTTGTCCTGGATGTCGTCTATGCTTTCGTTTGAATCTGCCTGATTTCCTGCTGATTGTGCCGTTGCTGCCGAAGTTCCCAAAATCATTGCGATGCAGAGTGCTGTAATTATGCGTTTCATATTTCCTCACATTTTTTCATGGATAATATTAGCGTTTTTATAGCCTAAATTCAATATATCCTCTATAATTAGACCTGCTCGGAGACCTTGTGGTTTCATTGAGCCTGTTTCAAATAAAAACCCGTATAATTGAGGAAGGTTACAAATATGAGTGCCGTTGTTATTGATGGAAAAGCTGTCGCTGCCGAAGTAAAGTCCGATGTCGCCGAAAAAGTCAGGAGACTTAACGAAAAGGGCGTAAAACCGTGCCTTGCCGTCATTCTCGTGGGAAACAACCCTGCGTCAGTAAGCTATGTCACCGGAAAAAGAAAGGCTCTTCTCGAAGCCGGAATGGTTGACAAAAGCATAGAGCTTCCAGAATCGGTCAGTGAAAGCGAGCTTCTTTCCGAAATCGACAGGCTCAACAAGGACAGCTCGGTTCATGGAATACTTGTCCAGCTTCCGCTCCCGAAACATATAAGCGAGGAGAAAGTCACTTGCGCCATCTCGCCTGAAAAAGACGTTGACGGATTCCACCCCGTAAGCATGGGAAATCTTCTGAGCGGTAAAAAAGGATTCATCCCATGTACGCCGCACGGAGTCCTTGTGCTTCTTGAAAAAGCCGGGATCGATACAAAAGGAAAGCGTGCAGTAGTCATTGGGCGCAGTAATATAGTAGGAAAACCCATGGCGGTCCTTCTTTCAAGAAAGGAATACAATTCGACCGTAACCCTCTGCCACACGGGGACCAAGGACATGGCCGAAATCACAAGGCAGGCTGATATAATCGTCGTCGCATCAGGACACCCGGGAACTTTGACCGCCGACATGGTAAAGGATGGTGCCGTTGTCATCGACGTGGGAGTGAACAGGATTCCTGACAGCTCAAAAAAATCCGGCTTCCGTCTTGTGGGCGACGCTGATTTCGAGGGGCTCAAAGAAAAAGCTTCATTTATAACCCCGGTTCCGGGCGGTGTAGGCCCTATGACGATTGCCATGCTGATTTACAACACTTTGGAGGCGGCTGAAAATCTTGCCGGTGTGGAGGCATGATAGACATCCAGAACACTCCTGACACAAGGGAGATCGCGCTTAAAAAAGTCGGTGTCAAAAACCTGCGCTATCCGGTGAAAGTGCTCGACAAAACCAGCGGATACCAGAACACTTCCGCATTGGTGAATCTTTTTGTGAATCTTCCGCACGACTACAAGGGAACCCACATGTCAAGGTTCATAGAATCATTCCACCGCCACCACGCGAATCTCGGAATGAAGGAATTTTTGGATATGCTTGAGGAAATCCGCACGTCGCTCAAGGCTGAGAGGGCATTCGGCACTATGGAATTCCCGTTTTTTATGACCAAGAAGGCTCCTGTCTCCGGCTCTGAAAGCATAATGGACTACACCTGCTCATACGAGGGCGAGGTCACTGATTCAAAGCAGAATTTTTACGTGAAGGTCACTGTCCCGGTTACGACTCTTTGCCCATGCTCCAAGGCGATAAGCGAAAGGGGGGCGCACAACCAGAGGGGATTCGTCACGGTAAAAGTGCAGAACAAAAGTTTTTTCTGGATAGAAGATGTGATAAGCGCGGTAGAAAAAAGCGCCTCATGTGATTTGTACAGCATTTTGAAACGCCCGGACGAAAAGCACGTCACCGAGAGGGCCTACGACAACCCGCGTTTTGTTGAGGACGTGGTGCGTGAAGTCTGCATTGCCCTGAAAAATTTCAGCGGTGCGGAAAAGCCTTTCGACTGGTTTTCGGTCGAGTGTGAGAATTTTGAGAGCATACACAACCACAACGCTTATGCCTACACCGAAAGCACTGATTTTGAGGGAGCGGCGGAATGACATATTTTTTTGAAACCTACGGATGCGAGATGAACAGGGCTGAATCTGCTTCCCTTGAACAGCTTTTGATTTCACGCGGATGGACTCAGGCTGAATGTCCCGAAACCTGCGACATGGTGATAATAAACACATGCTCGGTGCGCGCTTCGGCTGAAACAAGAATCTACGGAAGGCTCGGCTTTTATTCGGGGCTTAAGAAAATCCGCGCGTGCGAAAAGGATGCCAAAGTGCGTTCCCTTGAAAAAGCCGCGGAGTATGTCAAGGACGGACCTGTTCCTTTGACCGTGGTGGTGATGGGCTGCATGGCTGAACGTCTCCTTGCCACGTTCAAAAAGGACTGGCCGGTGATTGATTATGTTGTCGGCACTTATTCCAAGAATTCATTCGGCGACATAATCCGTGCGGTCGAAGAGGGGCGTGAACCTGTAGATGTGGTGGAGGCTCCTGCATACACGTTTGCGAAATCTTCATATGAACAGGGCGCATTCTCAACTTTCGTCCCGATCATGAACGGATGCAACAATTTCTGTACATACTGCATAGTCCCTCATGTGCGCGGTCGTGAAATCTCAAGGCCGGTCGAAGAAATACTCAGCGAGCTTGACGTGCTTTCAAAAAGGGGCGTAAAGGAAATCACCCTTCTTGGGCAGAACGTGAACTCATACAAATCTCCTGATGAAAGCGGATTTCCGGGGCTTTTGAAAAAGATACTGAATCACCTTGACGAAACGAAATCTCCCATTCACTGGATACGCTTTGAATCTCCTCATCCAAAAGATTTTTCCGATGCGCTAATTGATTTGATTTCCGAGGATGAAAGGATCTGCCGCGGCATACATCTTCCTGTGCAGCACGGATCGACGAAAGTCCTCCATGACATGAACAGAAGGTACACAAGGGAAGATTATCTTAATCTGGTCGAAAAGCTCAGAAAAAAAATCCCTGATCTTGCGCT
>JAFOTA010000264.1 GCA_017421145.1 Treponema sp. | reverse complement strand
GTTCTTTATGAAAACGGTTCCGGTATACGAGCCTGAAAGAACGTATTTGATTTTACCCTCGCCCTTGTACTGAACGACCACGCCGTTTGAAGAAGCGTCGACACCGTTCGCCTCATCCTCGGAAACATTTTCTGAAACATATGCCGTAACTTTTGTGCCGGAGATTGTTCCAAGCGATGATTCTTCGGAAGAAAGTGAAACAGCCTCCCCGCCCTCGATTTTTGCGCTCACATCCGAACCGCTGAAAGCAAGGTACACAACTCCGTCGGCCGTAAAATTCTCGTACAAATCATCTGCGACAACCGCGCTTGGACTTGCGGAAGTTGAATCCACATAATCCGTCGTGCTTCCGTCATCCTCAATCGAAACGCCGTTTCCGAAACTGCCGCCCGGAAATCCACCGCCAGACGGCCCTCCGACCTGGGGACCGTTATCGCTCGCCTGACTTATATGACTTGAACATCCGGCCAAAAGAACCGACAAAGCAAGCATACCAAAAAAGTTTCTTTTCATATCCGCATCTCCTTATAAACAAAAAATCTATGGAAACATTGAATAATGCAGCGCGCATTAATCAGCACTTCCTTACGCTTCCCAATTTACAACAAAAACCGCGCACAATCCTAAAGCAAAAGCAAGAGAACAATAAGAGAATTCTTAGGGAAACAGGAGCATGCAGGTTGATTTTATCTATACTAAAATCTAGCATAAAGCAGCAATAATCATAAAATCTAGTAATATCTTACCACACTTTCCAAATACTAGTATCATATTATCATTTCAAGGGCTAATTCAGTATTTTTTTCTAAAATACAGGCATGAGCTTTGGAGAGAACCTTAAAGAGATGATGAACGCCATGAATTTTACGGCGGCGGAACTTTCAAAAAGAACCGACATCAGCAAGGACACAATCAGCAGCTATCTTAAAACGGACGGTCCCATTCCCAGTGCGGACAAAGCCGTTAAAATCGCCGAAGCTCTTGAAACCAGCGTTGAATTTCTCGTGACGGGTTTTGAAAAGTCCCAGGACATAAGGTCGGTCTACGACATCCACAAAATGAGAAAATACGCAAAGACAATAAAAGCCCTTGATTCCCTCCCCGAAACATCCCGCACGCCCATTGAAGTGATGATCTACGACATGAGCGAAAAGATGGACAAATCAAACAAATAAAAGGCAATGTAAAAAATAATCTTTTGGAAAGTCCTGCAATATGATATAATCATTATGAGGAGGAATGAATTATGTCAGATTCAGCGTTTGCAGAATTGGAAACTCAGGTAGAAGAATTGCCTCTATTTCAGATTTTTATACTCAAACAGAAAATTGACAATATAATTGCCAAAAATAAAAACTGTATTTTTGAATTCGACAATCTTGTTCAGCACACAGACCGAGCCGAACACGCAGATGAATACATAAGGGAACTCCGCGACAATGACAGGCTCTAAATTATATATAGACACCGCACCATTCATCTATAGACACAGGAAATTTCTGTAGTCACAATGGCTGATTTGGCAAAAACCTCTTTCTGAAAACAAATGGAAAATCGCTCAAAAGCAGCCCGGCAGTGGAAAAATCTGCAAAACTGTGGTAGCATGGAAAGCGGAGACAAGTATGTTCGTAAATAAACTGAACCAGATTTACAAGCCGAAAAGAATCCTCTATTATATTGAAGCAAACGACGATGAGCTTGGTGCGTTCTACGACGGGAAATTGCCTGAAAAAATCAGTGCGCACGCAAATGCATTCGGTACCTACGACTATCCCGGTCTTTTTTTCATTGATGCCGAAAATCAGCTGCAAAAAGCGGTCATAGGAATAGAGTTCAGGCTTGATGATGAGAGGATCAGCTATCCTTCTGATTTGAAATCCATCGTTCTGGACGAATCGTTTTTTTATTCAATAGAAATCGACAATGAAATCACTCTTAGCAGAAAATCGATTGAAGAGCTGTTTGAAAAAATTGCGCTCGACAATGACGCACACAGGACGTTCACCGACCTTTCAATCAAGCCGACGTCAAAAGTGACCGCAGTTTTCACCAGCTATAAAAAAATCAGGGTTCTTTATGAGTGTAAAATCGACAGGGACAGCGCAAAATACATAATCGACGACGACACCAAAAACCTCGACAAAAATGATTTGTACAAGATGTCGTTTTTCGATCCGATTACCAACCACTACAACTGGAACCACCTTGAGGCTTTTCTTGAGATGCCCTTGGACAAAGAAATCCACGACTATGCGTTCGCCCATTTTGACATCAAGGAATTCCGCGTCCTCAACGAAGTCTACGGTCACATAACCGCAAACAAAGTTTTGTCCCGCGTGGTTGATGCCATGAACAAGGCAGATTTCGTCTACACGAGCGCAAGATGCCACAACGACAATTTTGCGATGATGATAAAGGACATGCCGGAAAAAGAGATGGTCGCCCGGCTTGAAAAATTTTTCAACGAGCTTTCGTATCTTGATGAAGACCCGAACTACAAAATCTACTTCAGGTGCGGAGTGGTTCCCATGCAGCGTGCCATGCTTTCAGGAAACCGCGTTGCAGATGCAGGAAAACTCGCCCAGTCACTCGGTCAGAACCCAGGCAGGACGGAAATCATAATCTACACGGACAAAATGCACGACGACATTTCATGGGGCAACTACATAAAAGCCTACGTTGAAACCGCAATCGAAAACGATGAGTTCGTGGTATACCTACAGCCCAAGTTCGACATCACCAAAGACAAAATAAAAGGCGCGGAAGCATTGATAAGATGGAACTACAAGAACAAGGAATTCCTTTCGCCGGCAAGATTCATCCCGTTTTTTGAAAAGGACGGCTCCATCGGAAAAATCGATGACTTAGTGCTTGAAAAAGTATGCCAGGCATTCGAAAGATGGAAATCAAAAGGAAAGCCGCTTTATCCCATTTCGGTAAACCTTTCACGGAACAGGCTCTACGACAGGGACTTGATTCCGCATCTCACGAAGATCGTCGACTCACACCGCATAGAGCATTCGCTGATTGATTTTGAGCTTACCGAAAGCGCAGGATACGACAACACCGGCCACATGATCCAGGTGCTCAACGACATACGTTCGAACGGCTTCAAGATTTCCATGGACGATTTCGGAACCGGTTACTCATCACTTTCGCTTCTCACGCAGATGCCGCTTGACACGCTTAAAATCGACAAGAGCTTCGTTGACAAAGTATGCACTGAAAACGAACGCGAAGAAGACATAATCGTAATAAGGCACATAATCGCGCTCGCAAAGGAACTGGGATTCACAAGCCTTGCAGAAGGGGCCGAAACAAAAAATCAGGTCGAAAAACTGCGCACGCTGGGCTGTGAAATAATCCAGGGATACTACTACAGCAAGCCCATCCCAGTGGCTGAGTATGAGAAAAAATATCTGGATTAGAAAGAAAATCAGTCAGCGCCAAGGCTGTAATTAATGAAGGATATGCCTTGCTTCCGCAATCTTTGAGTTGAATTCCTTTGAATAGATTTTCTGTTCTTTGTTGTCACCGTACTTTGCGATCAAGTATATCTTGTCTTTGTCAGTGAAATTCAGGAGAGAATCCATCTGCTTTGAAGAAAGTGCCGACGTGAAGCTTGCGCTCATTTTTGAATCATCGCTTGTTTCAGTATAAAGAAGGCTTATGTCTTTAAGCGCAAATCTTTCGCCGTTACATTCAAGTGCAAGGGAGAACGGATTGTAGTCATTATAAGATGAAGCAAAATTTGCAGTGTAGTTTACTATAGTATTGTTAACGAGAGACTTGTCTTTCGTCACGAAATAAATGTCCAGGTTGATTGAATCCACCGGGTATTTTTTCATCTTGAAAGTGGTTTCATGGATCAGGTTCATCTGGGCGACTTTTCTTCCGGGATAAAGGAGTGCCTCAAAATTTTCGTTGGTCAGGACGAGCGTAAGAGGGTCAACCAGATTTCCGTTTTTATACATGGTCAGATGAAGATGAGGGCCTGTCCAGGAGAGATTATCTTCCCTGAAATCAACATCGACACTGTAGACCGCATTCAGGGTAT
>JAFOTA010000263.1 GCA_017421145.1 Treponema sp. | reverse complement strand
GCGCTCTTGTAAGGATCAGCGTTCTTGTCGGCACCGGCTTCTTCGGCATCTTCAAGCGCTTTCTTTGCCTTTGCAATCGCCTTTTCAGCATCGTCCTTTGCTTTGGCGATCATGTCATCAACGTTTTCATCAGAAAGGAGATCCTGAACCTTCTTGGAATTCTCGATTGATTCAGGATACTTTTCGTCTGCGAAATCACGCTGTGCCTGCTCGTATGCCTGCTTTGCTTCCTTATATGCAGGGTAAGAATCGTCAAGACCGGCTTTTTCTGCCTTGTCCAGGGCTTCCTTTGCCTTTACGAGTTCTTTCTCGGCATCTTTCTTTGCAAGTGCATTCTTAAGTTCATCGCTTGCAAGGGCTTCTACGGCTTTCTCTGCATTTTCTTTGGCGGAATCATACTTTCCGTCGTCGAAATCTTTCTGTGCCTGGTCGTAATAATCTTTTGCTGCCTTGTACTCGTCAGAATCCGTTGGGATACCGGCCGCTTCGGCTGCATCAAGAGCTTCCTTGGCTTTTGCTATGGCATCCTTGGCTGCATTTTTCGCTTCGTTTTCGGCGGCGACAGATGCAAGGTATTCATCTGAAAGTATCTGGCCGACCTTTTCTGCATCTGCCTTGGCTTCAGGATACTCTTCGTTTTCAAATTCAGACTGTGCCTTGTTCAAGCTGGCAAGAGCATCCTTGTATTCCTTTGAATTAGGATCCACGCCTTTTTCAAGTGCAGTCTCAATGCGTGCCTTTGCGTTTTTGATCGCTTCTTCGGCCTCGGTCTTTGCGAGCATCATGGCGATGAACTCTTCTGACAGGGCTGCGTTTTTCTTTGCTTCCGCGGCATATTCCTCAGCCAGCTCATAGTAGCCGGCATCCATAGCTTTCTGCGCTTTTTCGGTATATTCCTCAGCAAGCTTGTGATATGTATTGTTTGTGTAGCTGACGGCGAACAATGCTGTTACGACAATGCAAAGAGCCGCAATAATCGATACTATCTTTCTCATCTTCCTGCTCCTTACTCATCCACCGGGGCTTCGATAACAGCGGCCTCTCCAGCATCGGAGAAATCGTCATCCTCAAGCAGCTTGGCATCTTCGGCTTCAATTCCTTCAACCGGCTCGTTTCCAAGCGGTGCTTCGGCATCTGCGTGTTCTGCTGCATCCGCACTCTGCTTTACGCTCTTCTTTGCCTCGTCGATCTCTTTCTGTGCCTGTGCGCGTGCTGCTGAAATCTCCGTGAACAATGTCAGGAACTGCTCCTTTGACATCTTGTAGCTTTCGTTTGCGAGCTTCGGGTCAACTGAGCGGCGGAGCTCACCGTTTCTGTAGAGCGTTACGGCCTTTGTATATTCATCCTTGCGTGAAACGTATGCCTTTACTGAATCAGCCTTGAGCTTTGCTTCGTATGCTGCAGTGCGCTCGTTCTGTGCAAGGCTGTTGTATGCAGTGCGGAGAACAAGGCGGAAATCAGATTCTGCGGTTGCTGCCTGCTTGTTGAAGTCTGCACCTGACTGAATGGTTGAAAGCGGATTGGTCAGGTCGGAAAGGATCTTTGCTCCGGCATCATATGTCGGCTGGCGGAATGAAGCGAGATTGTTCTCGTCGATTTCATCCTTGAGGTCCTTTGCCTGTGCAAGATTTTCAAGTCCCTGGTAACGTGCGATAAGGTCGTTCAGGACGCTTGAAAGATCAGCTTTTGTACCGCTGTCAACAAGACCCTTTTCGGTGTTGTAGATTCCTTCGGTAACATTCCAGATTGCAGGAGCGGCAGATTTTGCGCCGGCATCGATTGCAGCCATTCGAGCAGCCTCAACCTTCTGCATGAGAATCTTGTTGTTTTCAGAGTAATCCTTTTCAGGGACCGTTTCTTCAGTTTTTTCTTCAGAAGTTTCACCGGATTTGTTTTCCTCTGTCTTTTCGTCGGTCTTTCCGGTTTCGTCTGTCTTTTCCTCGGACTTCTGCTTTTCGGACGGATTTTCATTTTCATCTTCAGACGCTTTTTCTTCAGTCTTTTCATCCTCAGCCGTCTTTTCAGATTCGTCGGACTTTTCTTCGGTCTTTTCGTCCTTCTTTTCTTCTTCGGCTACTGATTCATCCTTTTTCTCTGACTCATCCGTTCCGGTCTTTTCATCGGACTCAGTCTTTTCCTCGGTGTCAGACTTGGTTTCCTCAGCCTTTTCTTCCGTGTTTTCTTCAGGCTGATTTTCGTTTTCATCAGCCTTATTTTCGGATTCAGAAGACTTTGTCTCATCTTCCTTATTTTCCTCGGATTCTGTACCCTGAGTCGTTTCCGTTGATTCTTTTTCAGGTTCTTTTCCGGTATCCTCTGTATTTTCGGATTCCGGCAGCTTGATTGATCCGGATTTTCCGTTCGGTCCGACCAGCTCAATAACAGTGTTTTCCTCTTGTGTAGCGGAAATGCCATCTGTCACCAAGTCAGTGGTTTCACATCCGGAGAGCACAAGGACCAAAGAAGCCGCAAGTGCCACAAAATGTTGTTTTTTAATCACTTTTTCCTCCAACTTTTATGGTGAGATAAGTTGAAATTATCAGGAATACACCCGGATTTCGCCGGAAGTTCCCTATATAAATTCCCGGCACCAGACGGACACCGGAAGATTTAAAATTCCATATAATAGAATACTACACATTTTTCTTTACTTCAAGAATTTAAATGATTTTCCCCTATATTTTTTAATAAATCGGCACTGACAGGGCTTCAGCATGAAAAATAATATATATATGCTGAACTCCTGAATTTTTTGCTTGAAGGGAAACAAATTTGCATGAACAAACAACACATTTCCATAAAAACCATTGGTCTGCATGAACAACGACCATTTTCTTTAAAAAACAACAGGGCTTCGACATGACAAGAACAATGGACTTATGCAACACAGGAGTGGGACGTAGGCAAAAAGTAAGGAGGCGCCATTGATGGAGGTTGCCTTGCTTTTTGCCGTCAACTGGGACCCGCTCATGCGTTGCATTTATCAATAGATTTCATGTCGAAGTCCTGATGGCACTGGATTTTTTGCCAG
>JAFOTA010000262.1 GCA_017421145.1 Treponema sp. | reverse complement strand
GCCGTGTCCCGCAGAAAGCACGAACCTGTCCCTGTCAACCCATTTTGAGTCGGCAGGATTGTGCTTCATGATTTCACCGTAGAGAACCGAAGCAAGCTCCGCAGCCCCAAGCGGAAGACCGGGGTGACCTGAATTGGCCTTTTGGATTGCATCCATGGAAAGGCTTCTGATGGAAAGCGCTACTGCTTCCAACCCTTTTGAATCCATAAAAATACTCCTTAAAATCGGATTATATAGATATTAATGAAAAATCAAATCTTTTCAGCCAAGCTTGCCTGACTCATGCAGGAAACTGATTTTTTCGACCAAGGCTGCGGCATCAGGCTTTGTTTCAAGGAACTGCCTGAACTCAAGGCAATGGACAAGCTTCGCCAAATCTGACAGTGCGCCTAGATGGACTTTCGTTTCTTTTGTCAGCAGGATGAACATCACGAAAACTGTCGTACCGTCCGGCGATGACATGTCAATCCTGTTTTTGGGGTAACATACGATTATCCTTTGATCGGATTCTTTCTGCAGGATGGATTTTCTTGGATGAGGAATTGCGACCCCGTGTCCGACCGCGGTACTAAGAATCTTTTCCCTTTCGGAAAGCTCCGTTTTCAAAAAATCCCTCTCAACGCCCTCAGGCATTTCAACGGAACTACAGACGGACTCAAAAATCTCGTCGGCAACCGAGCCTTCAGCATTTGCAACGATGCCCCCGTTCTTGATGAGCGAACAAAGCACATTGAAGTCGCCGCAATTTTCCTGTACCATAAATCCTCCAAAACCGGAAGTCCTGAAACACATCGCAAGCTTTTCCGGTTATCAGACCGCTTGGAAACCGGAGTTCCAGGACAGCCCTATTTTATCTTTTTTTCATTCATTTTTTCAGAAGGCATCACACGTACCACCTTGAAGCGGTTGACCCTCTGCTCTTCCAATGCGGATTCAAGGTTTCCCCTTATATCATCAAAATTCCACCGCATTCCGTCCAACGAGAGCATTATCGATTCAGAATCGCGCTCTATGGCATCCGTGTCGCCCAATGAACGTATGATCCTGAACAAATGCCCGTAAAGCTGGGTCAGGATCACCAGTTCCTGCTGAGGAAGCGCTTTCACGTCGTCGGCATTGGTATCAATCTTGTAAATCAGGCCGCTGACATCCGAGAAAAGATCAAGGGCCGTACTGCGGATTTCACCCACGGCAACATCCGAGAACCAGTTGTACTTGCCTTTTATCGAAACGTAAAAGTCTTTCAGCACTTCGAGTATATAGGATTTTTCATCTTTGTGGAATACATAATCATCCGGATAGATTTTTTCGATGAGCTTGTCAAAATCAGTGCTGCGTGAAAAAATCATGTCGTAGATATACTGCTCAAGCACATCCTGCGAAACACCGTAAGGAAGGGCCGACTTGTGATGCCGTTTTTCCTCGAAGCCCGATGAATTCCATTTTCCGATGGAAGGAACGTCCTGTCCCTTGAACCAAAGGCGCGTCTCAACTCCGAAATGACAGAACCCAACCTTGTTTGCATAGCCGTTCAGGTATTCTTCCACCGAGCCGCACAAAGAACCGCACAGATCACGGGAATTCTCAAAAAAAACGTTCGCAAGCTGTGACTCCATTGAATCACAAGGCCCCATGCGGTCAAAGCTTTCAAGAAGCGATTCCTCAAGCTTGGCATACCACATGATTTTCGCACTGCCGTCTATCCCGCGGTTGAATTTGTTTTTTCCGTCCCTTACGACCATTGCCTGAAGGAAACCTTTGTCCCAGTTGAGCACGGAACACAAAATCCTGTCGCCGAGCTGCATGCCGTAATCTTCAATAAAAATGCGCATGTCAAGGCCGGTCAGACGGACGTTGTTCGGGAGGTCGAATTCCCTTGAAACCATGTCCAGGTTTTTGTTGGCTGGATCAGAAGCTATATATTGGGGCGCATATTCCTCACCGTACAGCTGGAACATGTCGATTGCGGTGTCGCTGTCAAAGGTGCCCACTTTTTTGGGGATGCGCTTTCCGTTTATGAAAAAGACCAGGGAAGATGAAAGCACTTCGGAATCAACGAACGGTATGCATCTGGAACCGGGAACAAGGACTCCCTGCTCAAATTCCTGTGCGGTCGGACGTATGCTGAAAATTTCTCCTGTAAAAGCAGCCGCCTTGGTTACATACGCGCCGCTTTCAAGGGCAAAAACCCACGGGGACTCATCCAGATATGCCTGACACTCCTGCGCAGTGGTTTTTATTCCTGCTGATGAAAAGAATTTCAGCATGTCGCGGATAGAGAATTTGTCCGCATAGGTCCTGAGGAATACATCTGCCGCATTTTGAAACGTACTGTTCATCTCCGTATAAAGATATCTTAAAAATCTCCATTTGAAAATAGGAAATCTCTAAAAAGTTAAATTTTTAGGGATCCGCGGAACAATCTGACGGTGCATGTGCCGTTCAAAAAAAATGTTCTGAAAACAATCATTAGGGTTTGACATTACAGCCCTAATAATTTACATTATATATGAATAATTCTACAATTCTTGGAGACATAAAATGTTACAAAAAATTTTGTACGTCGCTCTCCCCGTTGCCGGAATTGTTCTTGGATGGACTATTCGCTGGGTTTATGCCAGATTTCAACTTTCCGCTGCGGAACAAAAAGCCGAGCGGGTTAAACAGGATGCCATAAAAGAAGCCGAGGCCTATAAAAAGGAAGCTCAGCTCCAAGCAAAAGAACAACTCATTCAGGACAGAAACCAGCAGGAGCGGGAGAACCGTGAACGCCGCAAGGAACTTCAGACATACGAGAACCGTGTGAACAAAAAAGAAGAGATCCTTGACCAAAGAAGCCTTGAAATGGACAAAAAGGACAAGGAATACGCCAATCTTGCGGCTCAGATGGAAAAACGCGAGACGGAACTGAATGCGAAGGAAGAAACCCTCAGGACTGAACTTGAAAGGATTTCAGGACTCACGCAGGAAGAAGCCAAATCGCTGATTATCCAGAACCTTGAGAACGAAGCACGCCATGACGCGCTTGCAATGCTCAACAAGATCGATCAGGAAGCACAGCTGACGGCAGAAAAAAAGGCTCAGGAAATACTCGTTACGACGATCCAGAGGCTTGCCACGGAAACGACCAGTGAAATAGCGGTCGCAACGGTTTCGCTCCCTAGCGATGAGATGAAGGGACGCATAATCGGACGTGAAGGACGCAACATACGCGCTCTTGAAACGCTGACAGGTGTGGACATCATAATCGACGATACGCCGGAAGCCGTGGTCATAAGCTGCTTCGACCCTGTGCGCAAGGAAATTGCAAAAGAAGCGCTCGAAAGGCTCATAACCGACGGAAGAATCCATCCGGCACGCATCGAGGAAGTGGTTCAGAAGGTTACGCGCGAAGTCCAGCAGAAGATTTACGAAGAAGGCGAGAAAGTTCTCTTCGATCTCGGAATACACAACATGGGACAGGATGCGATCAGGATGCTCGGACGGCTTTATTTCCGTACCAGCTACGGTCAGAACGTCCTTACACACTCAAAAGAGGTTGCGGAGCTTGCAAGCATGATTGCAGCTGAAGTCGGTGCAAACAGGGATCTTGCAAAGAGAGCCGCACTCCTTCATGACATCGGAAAGGGTGCCGAAACTGACAGCGACCAGAACCATGCCGAAGTCGGTGCCGAAATGGTACGCAAGATGGGTGAGGATCCTAGGATCGTAAATGCAGTTGCAGCGCACCACAACGACGTTGAGCCGCAGACAGTCGAAGCCGTGATCGTACAGATTGCCGATGCAATAAGCGCAGCAAGACCTGGAGCACGCCGCGAAACCGTTGACAATTACGTAAAGCGCCTTGAAAACCTTGAGGAAATAGCCAAAAAGTTCCAGGGTGTCGAGCAGGCATATGCAATACAAGCCGGAAGGGAACTCCGCATTCTGGTCAACAACGAAAAGATTCCTGATGACCATGTAAAGGAACTTGCAAAGAACATAGCCAAGCAGATTGAAAACGACCTGCGCTATCCGGGAAGAATAAAGATAACTATGATCCGTGAGACACGCATCGTAGAATACGCAAGATAAAATCTACAAAAAAATACAGCCCCTGGACAAAAAATCCGGGGGCTTTTTATTTAGCTATGTCCGTAAAAACAGTTTATGATTCATAAGCGGTGGTTGAGCGGAGTCGAAACCACCTAGGGAACCGCGATTTAGTGCAAAAAAGGTCATTTCAATGCATAAAAAAACTGCCTGAAAATCCGGTGTCATCCAGAAATTCAGGCAGCCTTTTTTTTATATGTTCGTTTAGAAAAGGATCTCCACTCCTACGGACGCTTTCGTGATGTTCGTCAAATCAGAAGTAAGATAATTCGCTACAGATGTCTGCAAGGCCACGTTGCTCGACAAGCTTGCAATTTCCATTGAAAGACCTGCTCCTGCGGCAAATTTGTCGAACATAAAGCCCGCTTCGGTAAATGCGCTCATCCTTATGGCAGGACCCCAGTTCCAGTTCCATCCGGCGACACCGGTAAAAACAAAATTCATCGGCTCATCACAGCTGTAGCTTCCGCCGTAATATTTTCCGTCCATACAATAGTCATAAGTCACTGCAGCCGCACATCCCGGCTCAACTTCCGCATTGAAACCGACGAAAAAATGATCCTTGACTCCGTATGTGAATGAATAGCCGAGGGTGGCATGCACCGTATCATCCTCAAAGTATGCGTTCAGAGTTCCCGGCAAAAAATACAGGACGGAGCCATAAGTCGTCTTTTTTCCGCTGAGCTTTGATGCAGGGGTAAGAACAGCATCGGAAACCTGAGTGCTCACGGATTTATTTTCGTCTTTTTTTTTACTGTCTTCCTTGAGCTCTTTTTTTTCGTGACGTTCAGAATCCTGATCCCATGTCGGGAACCATTCTTCCTTCTTCTTTTTTACGTCTTCCTGCTTTCTCTGCTTCTCGGAATCCTTTTTCACCTTCTTTTCTTCAGATTCACCGAGCTGCTTCGGCTGTTTTCTTTCCCTTTCAGGAACATAAGGCTTTTCAGTAACAGGAGCTGCATTCTTGCGTCCCTTTCTCTCAACTTCAACGTCAATGGCAGGGTCGGCCTGATACACGGCAGAATCCTTGAGGTTGTAGGTGCAGATTGTCTTTCCTGTCGCGACGTTCTTCAACACAAGAGAATCAACTGAAATCTTGTAGGAAGACGGCTCCTTGGCAATTTCAACCTTACCGGAAATGACTGCCTCAATGAAATCAACGCCGGTACCGAATGCGGCATCGAAAACTTCAACTGAATCAAGGAAATTCTCGTATGTCTTCAATCTGGCATCATAATTTGAATCACGGAGAGAAGGAACGGAAGGTGTTTTTTTGCCTGAAATATCCTCATATGTCAGTATGCCTGAATAAACGGCCACCTCATTTCCGTCAATTTCATAGGAAACTGTATACGGCCAGCCTTCCACACCTTTTGAATTCGTAAACGGCGCGACATAAAAATAAACGCCCGACTCCTGGAGTGAAGACTCGCTGAAACGCACGGCATCCAATTCATCCATGCGGACCGCAATCTTATCCCTGAGGGCTTCGGCTTTGCGCAAGGTCTCGGCATCAGGTGCATTTGCTTTTGACAGCCCTTCATACTTTTCCTTGATTCTTTCGATGTCGTTTTCTAGGCGGAGCATTCCGCGTTCATTGAGCGATCCGTCCGGATTCATTTCAGCGGCACGTGGCTTTCTGTCCATTCTCTCGGAGATTTCAGCCTCCATTTTGAGCTGGATACGCCTTTCCTGCTCCTGATCAACCTTAACGGTAAGAAGATCCGCGACCTGCTGCTTCAATGACTCGATTCCGCTTATTTTGTCGGCAACTGAATCTGCATAGCTGCGTCCCTTCAGCCTTGCTTCAACGCTGTTTGAAAGAACGTCAAGAAGCCTCTCAACCCTCTCGTCATCGGCGGATTTTGCAGGGAGAAAAACCTCTTCCTGACCCTTGAATTCATCTTCGGAATCATCCTCAAAATCCTGGTCCAAATAATCCCCGTAAGATGCAAAAAGCTCGTTGTCAGTTCCGTCGTACAAATCTGAATCAGACCCGAACTTGAATGAAGCCGCGAACATGGAAGATGCCGCAAAAGCAAGCATTCCGGCACAAATCAGCTTTCTGCCGCCACTTATCTTTTTCAGAACTTTCATAATATCCTCCCCAAAACGGTCAGAGTAAAAGGAGCATAAGAACTCCTTTAACAATGCTAACACTCTTTTGAAAATATGGCAAGCTCTAAAAAAGTTTTTAGAGACACCCTAATGTCCATAAAAGACACGGGATGCGAAAAAGTTACAAAAGCGCGAACTGTGAAGAATAAAGCCTGTAGTAAGGTCCCAGGTTCGCCATGAGCTGGTAGTGGGAGCCACGCTCGACTATTTTTCCATGGTCCACGTAGAAGATTGTGTCGCAGTTTTTTATCGTTGAAAGCCTGTGGGCAATTATGAAGCTCGTCCTTCCCTTCAAAAGCCGGTTCAAGCCCTTCTGCAAAAGGATTTCGGTCTC